>JBEKLW010000446.1:0-3144 GCA_050008815.1 Bryobacteraceae bacterium | reverse complement strand
GTCCTGGACACGATCGGGTTGAAGGCTGGGTTCGCGCTGTTCGCGGCGGCGTGGTCGGTCATCAACATGTCGCACGGTCTGGCGCACTCCTGGCAGGGCTTCGCCTTCTTGCGGGGGCTGCTGGGGTTCAGCGAAGGCTCCGCCAATCCCGCCGGGATGAAGGCAACCGCGGAGTGGTTTCCGGCGAAGGAACGGGGATTCGCCGGCGGCGTCTTCAATCTGGGCGCTTCGGCCGGGTCGATGCTGGCGCCTCCGCTAGTGGCGTGGGCCATCCTTAACTACAATTGGCAAGCCGCGTTCATCATCACGGGCGGGCTGGGACTGGTCTGGGTCCTGCTGTGGCTTCTGCTCTATCATTCGCCCTCTCAGCATCCCTTGCTCTCCGCGGAAGAGAGCGCGTACATTGCCGCGGGGCAGGAGAAAGCGCTGGGCCAGAGCGGGGCCCGCCCCTCCATGGGTGCGATTCTGCGGCAGCGCAACTTCTGGGGAATCGCAATTCCGCGTTTTCTCGCCGACCCCACCTGGGGCACGCTCGCCTTCTGGCTGCCGCTCTACCTGAGCACCGTGCGCCATATGGACCTGAAGCATATCGCGCTGTTTGCGTGGCTCCCCTTCCTTGCCGCCGACTTCGGCTGCATGTTCGGAGGGCTGATCAGCGCCTTTCTGCAAAAGCACGCGGGCGCCGGATTGATCAATGCCCGGCGCGGCGCCTTCAGCGTGGGCGCAGCCCTGATGACGGGCGTGGCGTTTGCGGGATTCGTGGAGAGCCCGTATGCGGCGATCGCGCTTCTCAGTCTGGCCGGCTTCGCCCACCAAACCCTCTCGGTGACGGTGATCACGATGTCTTCGGATCTGTTCCCGCGCCGTCAGGTGGCCACCGTCGCCGGCATGGCCGGCACGCTGGGCAACGCGGGCCTGCTGACCTTCTCGCTGCTAATCGGGGCGCTAGTCGCCACGATCGGTTATTCGCCGTTCTTCATCTGTCTCGGCGTCCTCGATCTGGCAGGCGCGGCCGTTCTGTGGACGCTGGTTCGGGAGCCCAAGACCGTATGACCCCCCCGATTCGCAATCCTATCCTGCCGGGCTTCAATCCGGATCCATCGATTCTCCGCGTGGGCGACGACTACTACATCGCCACCTCTACCTTCGAATGGTATCCCGGCGTCCAGATTCACCATTCGAGAGACTTGAGGCACTGGCGGCTGCTGACTCGTCCGCTGCGCCGGGCAAGTCAGCTCAACATGCTCGGCAATCCCGATTCCTGCGGTATCTGGGCCCCCTGCCTCAGCTATGCGGACGGACTCTTCTATCTCGTCTATACCGACGTCAAGCGCTACGGACAGACGACGCAAGCCGGGAGCGCCAGTGCATCGCTCCGGGACTTTCATAACTATCTGGTGACCAGCGAGCGGATCGACGGGGAATGGTCCGACCCGCTCTACCTGAACAGCAGCGGCTTCGACCCCTCCTTGTTCCACGATGACGATGGCCGGAAGTATTTGCTCAACCAGCTCTGGGACCATCGTCCTGGACGGAACCGTTTCGCCGGAATCGTGTTGCAGGAATACTCGGTTCCGGACCGCAAGTTGATCGGCGGCCGCCACCTGATTTTTCGGGGCACTCCGCTCGGATTTACAGAGGGACCGCATCTCTACAAGCGCGACGGGTTCTACTATTTGCTGACGGCGGAAGGAGGCACAGGCTGGGGGCACGCGGTCACGCTCGCTCGCTCGCGCGAGCTGACTGGTTCCTATGAGCTTCATCCGGACACTTACATCCTCACCTCCCGTCACCGGCCGGATATCGAGTTGCAGCGTGCCGGGCATGCTGACTTAGTCGAGACCCAGGCTGGGGACACGTTTATGGTTCACCTGTGCGGCCGCCCGTTGCGCAATCGTGGCCGATGCACGCTCGGCCGGGAGGCGGCGATCCAGAGAATGGCCTGGGCCGCCGATGGCTGGCTCCGCACCGCCGATGGGCAAGGCCTGCCGTACTCCGAGGTGGCCGCGCCCGACTTGCCGGAGCATCCATTTCCCGCGGGGCCGGTGCGTGAGGACTTCGATGCAGCGCAACTTCCGGCCGCCTTTCAGTGGCTGCGGTCGCCCTGGCCCGATGCCCTGTTCAGCCTGACCGAGCGCCCCGGTCACCTGCGGTTGTATGGCCGCGAGTCGGTGGGAAGCCTGTTTCAGCAGGCGCTCGTCGCCCGCCGGCTGCAGGCACACTGTGCGAGCGCGTCCACGGCGGTTAGTTTCGAACCCGAAAACTTCCAGCAAGCAGCCGGTCTGATCTGCTACTACAACGGCTCCAAGTTCCACTACCTCCAAATCGCGGAGGATGAGATCGCCGGGAGGCACATCCGGGTCATGTCCCGCGTTCCGGATCAGGTCCAAAGCGACGCTTTCACGCCGCCGATTTCCGTGCCGCGCGGCGTCTCCATCGAGTTACGGGCGGAGATTGACTTCGAGCGGCTCCGTTTCGGTTATCGTGTGCCGGGGCAAAGCTGGCAATGGCTGCCCGAACAGTTCGACGCCAGCATCCTCTCGGACGAAGCCGGACCTCCCGGACCGCCGAACTTCACGGGAGCCTTTGTGGGGATGTGCTGCCAAGACATGTCCGGGACCCTTAAACCCGCGGACTTTGATTACTTCGAGTACCGGGAACGAGACTTCCGGCCGTGTCCGGCCGCGGATTGACAGGCATTCCACTACAGCTAGGGTTTCCGCGCGGGGACCGGGGGCTTCAGGCCGCGCAGGAACTGGAGGTCATGCCAGTCCCAGACGCGCCAGGGCGCATCGCGTAGCTGGATCGGCGCGGTATTCCAGCGCATGCATTCCCAGTTGGTTGCGCCTTCGAAGTGGATGAAGAGGCTGGCGGCGGAGAGTGCACAGAACAGGCCGCACAGCAGGCGCGCGCGCCCAGTGCGGCCCGCCATCCGCGGCAGCACGGGGATCAGGAAGAAGACCAGCAGCGGCACGACGTCGGTGAAGTACCGCGGGCCGTAGCAGTCGCCGGCCGCCCAGCCCCGGTAGAAAGAGAGGAGCAGGTAGTGGGCCACCAGCGCGCCGGCCAGGTAGGGACGCAGGCTGCGCGCCGCCGGCCACTCCGGCTTCAGGCAGGCGCCGTATACGCTCAGCAGAAACAGCG
>JBEKLW010000445.1:0-3160 GCA_050008815.1 Bryobacteraceae bacterium | reverse complement strand
ACGCGATAGCCGGCGGCGCAAGCGCGCACGCCGAGGCCGACTGAGAGGTGGCTTTTGCCGACGCCGGAAGGGCCGAGGAAGAAGACCGATTCACACCGATCGAGAAAGCCAAGCTCGGCCAAGTCGAGAATCGTCTTGCGGTCGAGGCAGGGTTGTTCTTTGAAGTCGTAATCCTCGATCCGCCAGAGTTGAGGGAAATGGGCCTCGTGGATGCGGCGGTTGGTGGCGGTCTCGGTCCGCCCCAGCACTTCGGTCTCGACGACCCGGGCGAGGAAACCGAGGTGGCCGAGTTTCAACTGCGCGGCCTCGCGCAGCAGATCGTCGATCCGGTTGGCGGCGTGACGGAGTTGAAGGCGGCGCAGGTTGGCCAGCAGTTGATCTCGTTCCTCGGAAGCCATGGTTGGGTCCTCACTTCTTTCCCGGTTTGCGCGCTTTTTCTTTCAGCAGCCGCTCGTAATGCTCGATCGAGCGCTGTTTATGGCCGGATGCTTTCAGATACTCGGCGACATGTTTTGGCGGCGACTCGGAAGGGAAACTGGATGCGCGTTGCCGGGCCGGCTGTTTGCCGCGCACGATACGCGCCACCGAAGTGTGGCTGAAGGCGCCGTAACGGGCCGCATGGCGCAGGGCTTCCAATACGCGCGGCATCCCGACCTGGTCGGCGAGCTTCAGAATCTCCGAGATGTGATACCCGGCGGCGCCGCCATGCGCCTTGACGAGCCCGTCGGTGAATGTCTCGGCGATTTCTCCCAGACGCAAGAACTGCTCCTGGAGCACGTGCCGGCTGGTGCTGTGCCTGCGGAACTCGCTCTCGTGCTCGGGAAGGATGTAGCGTTTGTGACGCGTCTGGCGCAGTGGGTGACGCGCGATAATCGTGTCATCGAGGTAAATGTCCAGGATTCCGTCGAGCGCCATTGCCTTGACCGAACGGCCCACGAACATCGGTGACACGCTGTACCGATTGGTATCCCAGGCGACGCAAAAATCGAAACCGACGAGCCGGTCCTCGACCCGGGCCGCGACGAACGGGCGGCGAGGCAGCGGAATAAGATACGGCCGTTCCTCATCCATGCGATCCAGCGGCCGCTCTTGGGTAGTACCGTGCTTGCGCACCCAGGCAATCTCGCGCAGCCAGGCTTCTGCCTTACGGTTGAGGTCTTCGAGGTCATGGAACGTGCTTCCCTTGAGGAAATCGGAGTACACATATTTAAACGGGTTTTCTACTTTGCCTTTCCCCTCTTTGTAGCCGGGCGCCAGGGGAATCGCTCTGAAACCGTAATGATTCACCAGCGCCGCAAACAGCGGATGAAAGACGACGCGGCCGGCGTAACTCTCGAGCACGACCTGCTTCATTCGGTCATACAAAATATCATGCGGCGCGCCGCCCGCCGTTTCGAACGCCAGCACGTGGCTGTGGCACACCGAGTGGGCGTTGGCCGTCTCGGTGAACCGGATGAACTGCCAGCGGCTGTAGCCGAAAATCATGGAGAAGCACACCACTTCCGTGGCCTGGCCGCGAAAATCGACGGTGTAATCCGACAGGTCCACCTGACCCTGCCGGCCCTTATCGGTTTCGAATCGCAGGTGCGGGCGGCGCCGGGATCGGCGGCGGATCGAGCGGGCATACTCTTTGAGCACGCTGTAGCCGCCTTGGTACCCGAGTGCGCGGATCTCCCGCAGGACTCGGATCGCGGTCAGGTCTTTCTTGACGACCAGTTCCTGAATCACGGGTTTGAAGGCATCGAGCTTCGACGCGCGCGGCTTTCGTTTTTTCGCGCCCCTCCTCACGCGGCGGACGGTTTTGACGTCGATGCCCAACTCCCGCGCGATGGCCTTGTTGCGATATCCCTGGGCGAGCAGGCTGAGGATCTGCTCGTCGCGGCCGGCGCGTTTCTGCGCTTTCAGCTTGCGCGCGGTCTTGCGGAATCCAGCGCCTCTATCAGGCGGGATAGCGACGACCTCGTCGATTCCAGGTCGCCGGCCAGAATCAGCAGGTCTTCCTCCTCGGGGCTCGGCCGCAGGATCTGCAGGGTTCGCGGCGCCACTCCCTGCAGGATCCGAAGATAACGCTGCAGCCGTTGTCCCCGCGGCGTCAGGCGCGGATCCGGCGGCTCCTCGGGATCCCCCGCCCGCGCATTGGTCAGCGCTTCGCGCGGATGAGCCAGCAGATAATCCCGGACCGGCGGGTCCGCATTCTTCCAGAGTCTGACCAACAGCTCGGTCTCCTGACTTCCCAGGCCGTGATGCATCACCACCGTCGCCAGTTCCAGCTGGTTGCCCGCGGGCAACGACAGCAGACGCCGCGCCGCTCCCGGAGGCAGCATCCCTTCGCGGATCTGTTCCACAAGTTCCGGGTGGAGCCGCTCGATCAGGCCGATCCGCCGCGACACCCAGCTCTTGTGCCGGTTCAGGATCTGGCCGATCTGCGTCTGCGTCATGCCCATCGCCACCATCTCGCGCAGCACCAGCGCCTCTTCGAGCACGCTCATCGAGTGGGTTGCCCGGTTCAGAGCCAGCATCGCCGCCCACTGGCCCTGCTCGTCTACATCCATCGACATCACCCGGAGCGTGGTCCATCCCATCTGTTCGGCCGCCCGGTGCCGCTTGAAGCCGTCGATCAGTTCCATCCCGCTCTGCCGTTTCACAACCACCAGCGCTGTCAGTTGCCCGTGCGCCGTCAAGGTTGCTTTCATCTGCTCGACCTGCCGTGGTACGAGACACCTCACCCGTCCGTAGCTCGTGCCTATCTGCACTATGTCGAGCATCTCCCCCTGTATCGCCTGCACATCCGGTCTCCCGATTCGTCATCTCACTGATGCTCCTTGCGCTTCAGCACCTGCGTCTGGCGGCGACATGGCCCGGCAGCCGAGGGCTGCGCCGACAAAATGTTGGGCGCCGAGGGAGCGGCCCGATACGTACGGCGCATCCGCACGGACGACCGCAGAAGTCGCAGCGGCGTTGAGGGATTGGCAGTGGCTGTGGCGGCTCTTCCCGGCGCTCATCCTGGCTCTCCTGATTACTCTGAAGGGCGGCGACGGCGGAGTTTTGCCTTAACGCCGCTCCTAAGTCACCGTGATGCGTCACCTTTTCCGCCAGCCTGGCCCGGAAACACTCTTGACGTACTTTGTGGTTCAGCCTGCCGGCTTCGGTCTTCTGATAC
>JBEKLW010000444.1:0-3160 GCA_050008815.1 Bryobacteraceae bacterium | reverse complement strand
GGCACTGCCGCGATGCTCGGTGAGATTCTGGGCCACGTGCGGGGTGAGGGCCAACTCCCGGCAGCCAGTCACGAAGGCGGCGGTGTCGTACCCCTTGTCGCCGCCGAGCGTCGCCCGGTGATTCCCGGGGATCGCCGTGGCGAGGGTCAGCGCGGTGGCGGGCTCGGACGCGCCGACCACCGGGGTGGCCTGGGCGCCGACCAAGAGGCCGTGGCGGTTCTCCATCAAGACGTGGCCGCGGTAGGCCAGGATCGCGGCCTGGCCTTTGCTCTTCCGGACGAGCTGGGCGTCCGGGTCGGTCGTCGACTGGTTGGTGGCGTTGCGCCGCGTCTAGCCCCGAAAGTCCACGGTCGGGTTCCCCGGGTCGTCGTCGACGGGCGGGGTCGACGCGGCCTTGGGCTGGAAGCTCTTGTGACTGGCCCAGGCTTCCAGGAGGGTGCCATCCACGGTGAAGTGCTCGGCCGACACCAGGTTGGCTTGGCGGGCCTGCGTGAGCACAGCGGCAAAGAAGACATGGGCGATGTCGCCTTGAAAGAGGCGATCCCGGTTCTTGGTGAAGACGGTCGGATCCCAGATGGGATCGTCCATGCTGAGCCCGACGAACCAGCGGAACAGGAGATTTGTAGTCCAGCTGCTCCATGAGCTGGCGCTCGCTCCGGACGCTATAGAAGGCCTGGAGGAGCAAGACCCGGCGGAGCAGCTGCTCCGGGGGGATCGAGGGGCGGCCGGTGTGGGAATACAGCAAGGCGAAGCGGGGCGAGAGCTCCTTGAGCGCCTGATCCACCATGGCCCGGATCGGGCGGAGGGGATGGGTCTGGGGGACCCGCCGCTCCGGCTGAAGGCAGCTCTACATGTGGCCCTGCTGAGCGTCCTGTCCACGCATTCGGCGCCTCCGTTTCGAGTGTGATTCCTTGAAGCGCAGTATAGGCGAATGCGTGAAGATGTGAGCGACGAAGTTCGGAGTTTTTCAGCATCCTGTTAAGAGGGTAAACAGACCCGATGTAACCTGCCAGGCGTGGAGGGCTTTCTTGTGTCTACCGTCCTGATTACATCCAGAGTCGTGGGGACGACGGTGACAAGACCGTTGGAGATGCTCAGAGCGGCCAACATCACCATCGCAAAAAATCCGCACCTGAACGCCGGTCAGAACCTCACAGAAGACCAGCTCATCCCCCTCATCAAAGGCATCGATGGGATCATCGTCGGCGAGGACGACGTGACGCGGAAAGTCATCGAGGCGGCGGATTGCCTGAGAGTGATTGCGAAGAACGGCGTCGGGGTGAACCAGATCGACGTCAGGGCCGCCACGGAGCGCGGGATTCTCGTCACCAACACCCCGGGCGCTAACTCCAACGCCGTTGCGGACTTGACCTTCGGTCTTATGCTCGCCGTTGCGCGGCGGATCCCGTTCTCGCACAACGCGACGCGGCAGGGCCGATGGGACAAGTTCATCGGAGCCGAGCTGTGGAGGAAGACGCTTGGGATCGTGGGGGTGGGACACATCGGCAAGGGCGTGGCCCGCCGTGCGCGTGGTTTCGAGATGAAGATACTCGGGTATGATATCGTGCCGGACGAGGAGTTCGCGTGCCAAGTTGGCCTCACCTACGTCGCGCTCGAAACGATCTTCCGGGAGGCCGATTTCGTCACGCTGCACGTTCCTCTCCTGCCGAGCACTGAGGGCCTGGTGACTCGGGCACACCTCGGCATGATGAAGCGAACGGCGTATCTGGTGAACGTCGCCCGCGGGGGTGTCGTCTCGAGCGCTGATGTGTACGACGCGTTAGTGAAAAAGGAGTTGGCGGGCGCCGCCCTCGACGTGTTCGAGCAAGAGCCCCCAGTCGGGAACCCGCTTCTCACGCTGGACAACATCGTGACGACCTCACACATCGGCGCCTTCACCACCGAGTCAATGGAGAACATGGGGCAGACCGCAGCGCAGAGCGTGATCGACGTCCTCGCTGGGCGGTGGCCCGCCTTCCCGGTGAATCCCGAGGTGTTCGGGAAGTCGTGAGGCTTAGCCCACAAACGGAGGCTCATGAAGCAGCCACGGGCTATCGTCATCCAAACGGCGGCGCGGCAGTCGCGCACCCGCTGGTATCCGCCGAAGGCGATCGGGAGCGTGCTCACAAAGGGGATCGAGGCCATCCTGCTGGAATGGCTCGCCGCTGCAGAGGCGTTCAGGATCGGGGAGCCAATTCGGTGGACGCTGGTTGAGTTCCTGGCGGGGCACGCCCCGGAAGAGCCCTTCGAGCTTCTGATCACGAACCACGAATTCCAGGCTCACCGCCGGGCCGGAGAGATGAAGGGCCTGCTCAGGTTGCTCCGGGCGGAGGGGATCGACGCGGCAGTGACAGACGTGACCTGCCGGAGGCCGCTGTGGTCGGCCGCGCTCCGCGCGGTGGAGAGCGCACCAGCGGAGCCGCGACAGCTCCGCGATGTGATCCCGCTCGCCGCGACGCTCTGGCGGGGAGCGTCATGCGGCGACGAGACGAGAACGCCATGAGAACCACCTTTGGAGATCGCCATACCAGGGCGGCGCTGATCCCGCTCGGGGTCGTGGCGTTTCAGAGTAAACGTACGCTGGTCGAAAGCTCACTCAAACGCGCAATCCACGAGGGTGTCCTCGTCGCGGGGCAAAAGGTGAGTGTCGACGAGGTTGCCCGGCAGCTGAAGGTGAGCCGAACGCCAGTGCGAGAGGCATTCCAAACGCTAGAGATGCAAGGTTATCTGCGCGTGGAACCATGCATAGGGACGGTCGTGCTCGGACTGGAACCCCAAGAGGTGATCGAAGTCTACACGATCCGCGTCAATTTGGAGGGACTCGCCACACGGTTGGCAGTCCCGCACCTCTCTGTCGATGTGATCGAAGCGCTCGACGGCTTCCTCAACGTGATTTCGACCCTTGAGCCCTACCAGACAGAGTATGCGCGAATCGATGCGCTCAACCGCGCGTTCCATTTCGGTATCTACGAACAGAGTGGAAACCGGCGGCTGTTCGAAATGATCCGCGCCCTGTGGGACAGCGTCGCTCGCTACCGCGCAGAGAACACACGTATCCCGGGCTTCATCATCCGGTCGACCTCGGATCACCGGGTCATCTTCGAAGCGATGCGCGAGGGCGATGCCGGCCGCGCCGAGCGGTTGATGCGGGCGCACCTCG
>JBEKLW010000443.1:0-3169 GCA_050008815.1 Bryobacteraceae bacterium | reverse complement strand
CCGACAAATCAGCACGCGACCGTCCTGCTCGATGATCCCGGCCACCACCAGCGTCGCTGAGCTCACGTGTACTTCTCTCCAGCATACGCAAGGCCGCGGCGCCGGGTGGTGGCGCGAGCTTTGCCGTCGTTTGGCATCCGCGATCGGACAGCTTCGAGCGTCGGCTTTGCCGTCATTCGGCATCCGTAGACGGACAGCCGACGTCTGGCACAGCGCTTACCGAGCGTGTCTCCGCACTCGCCCTGCGTCGCCAGGAGTGGCGACGCGGCACGCAGGAGTGCGCGCGCTACGGGTGCTGGCCAGGCGGCAGCGCGGCCCACGCCGCAGTGGCCTGCCGCGTAGTCCAGGCAACCACTCTCTTCCGGTCGCGGCTCGGCTAGGGGGTGTAGGTTGGGCCAGCGGCTGCGACAGAACGTCGGCTGAAGCCGACGCTGCACGCTGAAGCGCGCGCCACGGGCGCCAGCCGCACGGCGGAGCGGTTCTCGGAGGCTCCGGGCTACTTGTGCGCCCCGGCCTCCCGGGCCAGCCGGACGCGGGCGCTCTCGAGCTTCTTCTGGACCTTGGCGATCTCCACCGGATCGTTTTCCGCCTTCGAGGTTCGCTCCCACTCCCGAAGCGAGATCTCCCACTGTGCGATGGCATCCTTGAGGCGGCCCATCTCCAGGTACACGTCGCCCAGATGGTCGCGGACGATGGGGTCGCGGCCCATGCGCTCCAGCGCCCGGCGCAGGTAGGTCTCGGCGTCCTCCAGCTTGCCCATGCGGAAGCATGCCCAGCCCAAACTGTCCAGGTAGGCGCCGTTGTTGGGCTCGATCTCCAGCGCCTTCACGATGAGGCCGTGCGCTTCCTGCAAGCGCAGGTTGCGGTCGGCGAGCATGTAGCCGAGATAGTTCAACGCTCCCGCGTTCTGCGGATTGATGGCGAGCACCTTGCGGAACTCCCGCTCGGAGGCCTCCAGGTCCTTCATCCTCTCGAGCATCGCGCCGCGCATGAAGTACACCGCTTCCCGGTCGTCCGGATCCTCCGAGAGCTTCTCGGCGGCGTCCAGCGCCTCAGCCTGCTCCCGGAAGCGCTTGCCCCGCTCGTAGATCTGAGCCAGGGCC
Organism: Bryobacteraceae bacterium; assembly: GCA_050008815.1. GTDB lineage: Bacteria > Acidobacteriota > Terriglobia > Bryobacterales > Bryobacteraceae > JBEKLJ01. Next base: position 2,066 of record JBEKLW010000443.1, on the reverse strand, counting down.
AGGTAGGTCTCGCGGTCGTTTCTGCCGTCCAGGAGCTGCCGGGTGGCGGCGGCGGCCTCGTCGGTGCGGCCGAGATCCGCCAGCAGCGAGGCGCGCACCATCCTGAGCGTGCGGTCGCCGGGGTACTTCTGGGAGCCGGCCTCGGCTTCCCGCAAGGCCCGGTCGAACTCCCTGGCCTGACGAAGGGTCTCGACGATCTGCGCGCTGACCTTGGCTCCGGCGTCGGCATCCAGCGCGGCGACGGCGCGGAAGGCCTCCACGGCCTCGTTGTACTGCTCCGTCGAGCGGTACAGGATGCCGAGCCGCTCTTGCAGCATGGCGCGGTTCCCCTCCTCGGTGCCCGGGGTCCTTCTGGCCACGGCGGCGAGGATCTCCTTGAGCTTCCCGATCGCCTCAGCGGGCTTGCCCTCGGCTTCCAGCAGGTTCACGTCGTTGTAGCGGATCTCGAGGTTGTCGGGATCGAGCGCCCGGGCGCGCTCCTGCGCCGCGCGGGCCTTGCCCAGGTCGTGCCTCTGGCGGTAAATCTGCGAGATGCGCACCTGAATCCGGGGGTTGGCGGGTTCGGCCGCGGCCAGCTCGTCGTAGAGCTTCAGCGCCTCATCCATCTGGTCCGTCAGAAGCAGGTCCTCGGCCAGGCTGGCCTTCAGCTCGGAGTCGCGCGGCGCCATCTCCAGGGCGCGGCGAAGCGTCGCGACTGCGCTCTTGTAGTCGTGCGTCTGCTCGTAGGCCCCGGCCAGCGCCCGCAGGTGCTGCGGCCGCGGGTCCTGGTCGGCCAGCTTGCGCCACATCTCCAGCGCGGCCGCGGTGTCCCCGAGGTCCGCGTAAACCAGGGCCAGCCCCGAGAGCGCGAATTCGTTGTCCGAATCCAGCGCGAGAGCCTTCTTGTAGGCCCTCTCGGCGTTCACCGAGTCCTGCGCCGCCTTGTACAGCCGCCCCAGCATCAGCCACGACTCGGTGTCCTTGGGATCCTTCCCGACGACTATCTCGTACTGCTCGATAGCCTTCTTGAGCATCTGCTCGTTGATGCGGTTCTGCTGCTGGTCGCCGATCAGGCGCGCGTAGATGCGGCCGAGCGTGCGCCGGGCGTCGAGGTTCTCCGGGTTGCGCTTGAGGATTTCCTCGGCTTCCGTGACCGCATCGCGCAGCTTGCCGGCCTGCAGGTAGAGGTCGGTCAGCTCCTCGTTCACGAAGCTGGCGCCAGGGTCGGCCTCCAGCGCCGCCCGGTAGTGCGCGATGGCTTTGTCCACGTAATCGGTCCGGTAGCCGTAATTGGCCGCCAGCGAGGCGTACATGTGGCCCATCGCGAAGTTGAAGTAGGCCGAGGCGCGCTGGTCCGGCTGCTTGGCCGCCGGGGTGGCGCCCGGCTGCGCCCAGAGGCCGCAAGCCGCCAGGCACACCAGTCCGATCAGGGCAACGACCGTCCTGAGCTTTGCGATCATCGGGGAGCGAAATTTACGCATGGGGGTGTAGGAACCGTCAGACGCCGGCCCTTTCCCTATCAGGATAGCACCCGCGCCTCGCCGCGATTCCCAACCTGCTACTGATAGATAAGTGAGCACGGCGGAACAGGAAGCGGCCCCGCTGGTGGCGATCGTCGGCCCGACGGGATCCGGCAAGAGCGCACTGGCGCTGAGCCTGGCCGAGGCGTACGGCGGCGAGATCCTCAACTGCGATTCGTTGCAGCTTTACCGCCACCTGGACGTCGGGACGGCTAAGGTGCCGGCCCGGGAGCGCCGCGCGATCCCGCACCACCTGCTGGATGCCCTGAACCCGGACGAGGTGTTCACGGCTGGCGAGTACGCGCGGGCGGCGCGGGGCCTGCTGCGCCAGATCCGCGGGCGCGGCCGTCTGCCGATCGTCGCGGGCGGCACGGGCTTCTATCTGCGCGCGCTCCTGGAGGGGTTGTTTCCGGGCCCCCCGCGCAGCCAGCGCCTGCGCGCGCGGCTCACCCGGCGCGAGGCGCGGCATCCCGGCTGGCTGCACGGCCTGCTGGCGCGCTCGGACGCGCCCTCGGCGGCGCGCATCCACCCCGCCGACGTGCAGAAGCTGGTGCGCGCCGTCGAGGT
>JBEKLW010000442.1:0-3172 GCA_050008815.1 Bryobacteraceae bacterium | reverse complement strand
CTATGGCTCTCGGGGCCGGCGGAGGTGCGGCTAAGTACGGGTACCTTCGTACTCAACTTCGTGCTGTCGTCCAAGAAACCGGCATTTCAGGTATACGGCAGCGCAGCAGCCAATGCCAAGCATTTCGTCTATGAAGACACGCTCCGACTGACTGCCGTCGGGACGTATCCGCTGGACTCTCTGACGTCCACGGAGTCGAACACTGCAGCGTGCAACCCGCCACGCCCGTTCGCCCTCTATGGAGACCAGTCGTCCTTCACGGCGCTGGTGAGCATGCACGACGGATCGGCGGCGGTGACCACGTATTCTCAGGCCGGCTTCCGGACGATCTCCGGGCGCGTGAAGACCCAGGTGCGTGGTATCGTGGGCGGGGTCGCGACGTCGGTGGACACGCTCCAGGCGATCTACACCTTCAGCGCGCCCCTGCGCGACACGACGGGCGTCTGTCCGTGACAGACAGGGCGTAGGGTTGGGGGCGCAGGGTGTGGCAAGACCAAAGAAAGGCGCCCCGGAACCCGAGACGCCTTCGTCTGTCTACACCCTACCCCCTACACCCTACACCCGCTCTTCGTCCTACCTCATGATCTTGAGCAGCCCCGCATCCGCACTGCCGCGGATGAAGCTCTCCGCGTCGGTGGCCGGCACCTTGATGCCGGTCAGCGCGCTGGCGCGCGCGGCCGCCTCCTCCAGGAACTCGCGGATCGGCCGGCCGGAGAAGGCATCGTCGTTGTCGCGCATCTCGGCGACGATCTCCTCCCACGTCCCGATGTAGGTGAGGCCGTCGCGGGTCCGCACGCGGTGGACCTCGGCCCGCGGCTGCTTGCGCATCCCCGCCAGCTCCGTGCGCAGCGCGCCGAACAGCTCGAGCTGCGTCGGATCGTGCGTGCCCCTGCCATCGGGACCCGCCGCCTCCAGCTCCGCGAGGAGCAGGTCGATCGGGTCCGCGTCGCCCGCCAGGTCGGCGAGGCGCATCAGCCACGGCTTCAGCTCGGGGTCGTCCTCCGACAGCCGGTAGATGCTGCGCTTCAGCTCGATCAGGCGCCAGATCCCGAGCTCGTCCCAGTGGTCGTCGGGCTCCGTGCGCTCGAACTCGGCGAGCGAGGGCTCGTAGTCGCCCTTGTCATAGAGCAGGTTGGCGAGGTAGATGCGCGCTTCGGCGTGCTTCGGGTCGAGGGCCAGCGCGTGGCGCAGCCAGCGCACCGCATCGGTCTCCTCCGAGAGACGGTGCGCCGCGTAGCCGACGCAGGCGGAGGCCTCCGCACTGTCGGGGTGGGCCGTCAGGGCCACCCCGAAAAACTTGCGCGCGTGCTCCAGCATCCCTTCGCGGAACAGCGCGCGCCCCATCTGCAGCATGATGTCGAGATCGTCCTTGAAACCCAGCTCCAGCACCCGCTCGAAGCAGGCCAGTCCTTGGGCGCGCTCGCCGAGCTTCAGACGGATCTCCCCCAGTCCCGCCAGCGCATCCTCGTGGTCCGGATCGAGCTTCAGCGCCGCCTCGAAGGTCTGGCGCGACCAGGCAAACTCCTCGCGCGCCAGCCTTGCGTATCCCATCCCGACGAGCAGCTCCAGCGCGTCGGGATACACCGACAGCCCTTGCTTCAACACCTCGATCGCTTCGTCGTACCGCCCTTCGTTGTACAGCTGGTGAGCACGTTCATCGTACTCGTCCGAGCTCAAGAAGGGGTCGGGCATCTAGCGAGGCTCCCGGGTGAGGATAGGATATGATAAGAATCGGCTCAGGGGCGAGCAAGAGCAGAACTGGTTGTCAGACGGCAAGTTGCCAGTTGTCAGTGGTTGCCGGGAGGCTGGAAGACGGTGGACAGATATGTGCTCGCGTTCGTGGCGGGGCTGGTCGGCGGCGCTCACTGCCTCGGGATGTGCGGCGGGTTCGTCGTCGTCGCGGCCGCCGGCAGCCGGCGCTCCTGGCTTTTCCATCTCGGGCGGATCGCGGGCTACGCCGCGCTCGGCGCGATGGCCGCGCTGGCCGGCGCGCTGCTCGATCTGGGGGCGGGCGCGGCCGGATTGCACCGCCTCCGCTTCTACGTCTCCGGCGCTCTGCTGCTCGCCTTCGGCCTGGCGTTCCTCGGTGCGCTCCCACGCCGCTGGCTCGAGCCCGGCGCGGGCGCGGTCGGCGGCCTGCTGCGCCGCGCGCGGCGCGTGAGTGGCACGGCGTTCCCGCTGGTGCTCGGCCTGCCGATCGGCCTGCTGCCGTGCGGGCTGCTCTATCCGATGTACGCGGCCGCGGCCGGCACCGGTGAACCGCTGGAGGGCGCGGCGCTCCTCACCGCGTTCGGGCTCGGCACGGTGCCGTTGCTCGGGACGTTCTCGTTCGCATTGGACCGCATCGGCCTCGCGACGCGGCAGCGCCTGGTGCGCGTGGCGGGCGTCGTCATGCTTATACCAAAGAATGGAGATCCCTGGAAGCCATTTATTGATAGCCTGGAAGAGTTTTCCGATGACTTTATGGCAAGCAGACCCCCACAAGACATGACCGACGAGCGTGATAGTCTCGAATGACCTACTTGCTGGATACCAGCATCTGCATCTATATCATCAACAGGAAGCCATCCTCAGTTCTTAAGCGAATTCGAATCAAACAACCGGACCAGGTAGCAATATCTACGATCACCCAAGCTGAGCTTGAGTACGGTGTTGCCCGAAGCAAGTTTCCAGACAGGAACCGTGTAGCTCTGTTGCAGTTTCTATTTCCCTTCCAACTGCTGGATTTTGATCAATTGGCCGCCGTTCAATATGGTTGGATACGATCATTTCTTGAGTCGAAGGGGAAGCCGATCGGACCAATGGATATGCTTCTTGCAGCACAAGCAAAGTCGCGGGATCTTGTTCTGGTCACAAACAATGAGCGGGAATTCAGAAGGATCGAGGGCCTTAGAATTGAAAACTGGGTCAGCGGCTGACATATGAGGCAGTGCGGGTGGTTGACAATATGGGCATGGCGCTGTACAATTGTACCTAAGAGGCAATCGTGGACTTGGTTGTCGACACGTCGGTCATATTGGCCGTGCTTATCAGTGAACCAGAACGCTTGAATATAGTTGAGCTCACTCGAGATGCCAATCTGCTTGCGCCCGCATCCGTTCACTGGGAAATAGGGAATGCGATTTCGGCAATGATCAAACGCAAACGTCTGACCGTCTTGGAGGCGCAGGCG
>JBEKLW010000441.1:0-3175 GCA_050008815.1 Bryobacteraceae bacterium | reverse complement strand
TCCCGTTTTTACGTGCGGATTACGGCCCGGCCCGGCCGGATCCGCCGCAGGGCCCAAGCTGCGGTATTCTGTGGTAACCGAGCGTGAAGAACTTCTCCCTATCGTCTCCCACCAGCCGCCTGATGATCGGCCTGGCCGTCACGCTCGCGGCGGTGGCGGTGTTCTCGGTGTACGTGCTGAGGCAGCTTGCCTTCCTGCAGGACCTCCAGACGCGCACGGTTGACCGCAACCGGAAGGACTCGCTGCAACTGCTGCGCATCCAGAGAAACCTCAACCAGCTCGGCCTGGCGATGCGGGACATGGTGGACGGCTACGAGCCGTATCCGCTGGAGGCCTGGAGCGGGCAATTCAGCCGCATCCGCGTGGACCTGGACGACGCGCTGAAGGCCGAAGCCCAGTTGGCGCCGATCGCCCGCGGCGCGGACCGGCAGCGGTACATCTCGAGCTCGCTCAAGCAGTTCTGGACGTCGGTCGATCAGTTGTTTCGACTGTCGGGTGGCGACCCAGCGCAGGCGCGGACGTTCATTCGCGCGTCGCTCCAGGCGCAGCAGGCGGCGCTGACGGACGCCGTGGCCCGCTCGCTGGTCGAGAACAACGAGGTCGAGCAGCAGGCCGCCAGGCAAATCCAGGCGATCTACAGCCGCGTCGAGCTGCAAGTGTACTTGTTTTTCGCCGCCATGCTGGTGGTGATCTCCTTCACCAGCTTCTACATGATCCGCTCCAACCGCCACCTCTTCGACCGGCTGGCGCTGCTCTCGGACCACCGCAGCGAACTGGCGCGGAAGCTGATCGCGGTCCAGGAAGAGGTTTTCCACTCGATCTCGCGCGAGCTGCACGACGAGTTCGGGCAGATCCTAACCGCCATCGGCGCCATGCTGCGCCGCGCGGAGAAGAAGGGCCTGCCGCCGGACTCGCCGTTCCGCGGGGAGATGCATGAGATCCGCGAGGTGGCGCAAAACACTCTGGAGAAGATCCGCAGCCTGTCTCAGGTTCTGCACCCGACGATCCTCGACGACGGGGGGCTGGAGAAGGCCATCGACTGGTACCTGCCGACGTTTGAGAAGCAGACCGGCATCCAGGTGAGGTACGAGAAACGGGGCACGAGCCCGGTGATTTCCGACCGCGTGGCGATCAACGTCTACCGCGTGCTCCAGGAGGCGCTGAACAATCTGGCCAAGCACTCCGAGTCGGCGGTGGCCTGGGTGCGAATCGAGTTCTCGGCGGAGCGGCTGAGGCTGGAGGTCGAGGACCAAGGCGTCGGCATTCCCGAGAAGAACGGCGGCGGGCTGCGGCACGGCACCGGGCTGATCGCCATGCGCGAGCGTGCCGAGCTGCTGCATGGGAGAATCGAGTTCTTGCGGCGGGGCGAGAAGGGCACGCTCGTCCGCCTGGAGATTCCGCTGAGCGAGGGGGGAGCGGTATGAGCAGCGAGATCACGGTCATGCTGGTGGACGACCACGCGCTAGTGCGCAAAGGGTTCCGGCGCATGCTCGAGGACGACCCCGAGATTCGCATCGTCGGCGAAGCGAGCAACGGCCGCGATGCCATCCAGCTCGCCCAGGAGCTGACGCCGCAGGTGATTGTCATGGACATGGCGATGCCGGAGATGGATGGCGTCCAGGCCACGCGCGAGATCCTGCAGCGCGTTCCCGCGGCCGCCATTCTCATGCTGAGCATGTACGCGCAGGAGAGCTACGTCCGGAACGCCTTTGAGGCCGGGGCCCAGGGCTACATCCTGAAAAACGCGGACGACATCGACCTGCCCAGCGCCATCAAAGATGTGGCGGCCGGAAAGCGGGTGCTCGATCCCGGCCTGGCGGCCGCCGAGCGCGACGGGGACAACACCCTGGACCGGCTCACGCCGCGCGAGAGACAGATTCTCCAGCTCATCGCCGAGGGCAACTCGAACAAGGAGATTGCGGCGCTGCTGGGCCTGAGCGTGAACACCGTCGCCGTGCACCGCGCCAATCTCATGGATGCTCTGGGAGTGCACCGCACGGCCGAGCTGGTCGTCTATGCCATCCGGAAGGGGCTTGTCAGGCTTCCGTGACGCGCCCGGAAAAACTCGCGAGCCGGGCGGTTCTAGCGCGCCGCGCCATCCGGGCTGAGGGGCTGCGGTGAATCGAAGAGAGTTTCTTCTGGGCTTGCCTGCGCTGGCGGCCGCGCGCGGCCTGGCGCAGCCTCAGGCGGGCGGCCTGGGCTTCCGGTTTCAGGACGTCACCGCGGCAGCGGGCATCTCCTTCGTTCACAACAACGGCGCTTTCGGCGGCAAGTACCTGCCGGAGTGCATGGGTGCGGGCTGTGCGTTCCTGGATTACGACGGCGACGGGTGGATGGACATTCTCCTGGTCCAGGGAATGGACTGGCCGGGGCACAAGCGCCAGCGCACGACGCTGAAGCTGTACCGCAACAACCGCAACGGCACGTTCACGGACGTGACGCGGCGCGCCGGCCTGGACGTTGAGATGTACGGCATGGGCGTCGCGGTCGGGGACTACAACAATGACGGCTTCCCCGACCTGTACATCACCTGCGTGGGGCAAAGCCGGCTGTTGCATAACACCGGCAAGGGAACGTTCATCGACGTCACGGAGAAGGCCGGGCTGGGCAGTCACCTGGGGTTCTCCAGCTCGGCGCTGTGGTTCGATTACGACCGCGACGGGCACCTGGATCTGTTCGTCTGCAACTACGTCAAGTGGTCCCCCGAGCTGGATGTGTTTTGCAGCGTGGATGGGGCGCAGAAGCAATACTGCACGCCGGAGGCGTATCGCGGCGCCACCTGCTGGCTGTTCCACAACCGCGGGAACGGGACCTTCGAGGACGTGACGGCCTCCAGCGGGATCTTCGACTCGAGCTCGAAATCGCTGGGCGTGGCCATGTTCGACTACGATCTGGACGGCTGGCCGGACCTGTTCGTGGCGAACGACACCGAGCCGAACAAGCTCTATCACAACCTGCGGAACGGCAGGTTCGAAGACGCGGCGGTGCGCGCCGGGGTGGCCTTTAGCGAGGAGGGCAGGGCGCGCGGCGGCATGGGGGTGGACACCGGCGACTACGACAACTCGGGCATTACCGGCCTGGTGGTGACGAACTTCGACAACGAGATGCTCGGCTTCTACACGCCGACCAAGCGCGGCATGTACGTGGACCAGGCGCCGCGCTCCGAGCTGGGCCG
>JBEKLW010000440.1:0-3179 GCA_050008815.1 Bryobacteraceae bacterium | reverse complement strand
CCGCCCATGCCGTACCCACCGCCCCCATAGCCCAGGTAGAGCTGCATGATCGCCGACGCCAGCGCCTCGGCCCACCCATAGCGCACGCGGTAGACGTAGTTCCCCACCGTTCCGGCGGTCACCTTCGGTGGAATGTCCAGGCGCTTAAGCCACGCCTCAACCTGGTCGAAGACGCCGGGATTGGGCGCGATCGCAACGATCATGTTGATGCGATCGATGGGCAGGAACTTCACCGCGCTGGCCCTCTCCCCGAGGGACACCGCCCGCATCACGGATTCCAGCTCCTTGGCCAGATCCGAGGGCCGGCCGTGGCTGACCTCGAACAGCCGCACGCGCTTGCTGGCCAGCGTGTCGTTGTCGAACAGCGCGATCAGGTCCATGGTCCGCTTCATGTTGCGGCTGTTGTCGAGCAGCAAGAGCAGGTTGGCCGGCTCATAGGCCACCATCCGCCCGCCTTCGCCCTGGAACGGCTCGAGCAGCTTGGCCAGCTCGCCCACCGTCGCGTACTTCAGGAAGACCAGGTTCAGCATCATTTGCTCGTCCTGGGGGAACGTCCTGACATCGATCTGAGGCGGCACCGGCAGGCGGCCGACGTCGGTCGCCGGCAAAATGCGGAAGATGTCCCCCACCTGGACCATCGCGAAGCCGTTGATGCGCAGGATGGTTTCCAAAAGTGCGCGCGTGTCGACCGCCTTGATCTCTCCGTAAGTGTTCAGCGTCACTGTGCCTTTCACGCGCGGATCGAGGATGTAGTTGATGTGCAGCCGGCGCGCGAGGATGTCGATTACCTCCGGCAGCGGCGCGTTCTGCAGGTTGAGCATGAAGCCGCCGCTCTGCGTCGCCGCCGTAGAAGCCGGGACCGGAGCTGGCGCGGGCGCCACTTCCGGCTTGGGCGCCTCAGCGGGCTGCGCGTGCCCTGGCGTGGCGCCCGGCGACGGAGCCGCGGCGCTGACTGGGGCGGACGGCGGTGCGGTGGCCCCCGGGAAACCGGAGGTCTTCGGGCCATGGCGCGGGTCCTGCCCAAAGCAGGCCACCAGGAAGAGCAGACCGATCAAGAGTCGCGCGGCTTTCATGCGGAACACCTCCGGCACGGAGCGGGGGGCGCTCCGGCATCGTTCGAAGCAGGTAGTGCAACAATTCTCATAATCAACGCTTCGCCATCCTGGCGGGACCGCCCCTCAGTGCACCGACTCCCAGCGGCAACCTTGGCCCATGGGGAGACGAATGATGATCTTCTTGTAGCCGTCCCGCACGGTCCCGGCGGGAGAGGTGTCCCCGGGCTGGCAAACGCGAACCCCGACGCCGATCTCCTGCCCGGGGCGCGCCAGATCGCCCGAGGAGACGATAGCTTCCGCCTGTGGCCTGGCCAGCGGGGCGGGCCTTTCGATCGCGGCGGCTTGCTCGCCTGCAGCCGGCCCGTGTGTCATTAGCTCCGAAAACCCGCGGGTGAGTCTCTGGCCCTCCCACTCGAGAACCAGCTGGTCAGCGCCGATCTCCAACAGCTTGAAGTCCCCGATCCGCTCCCCGGGGCGAACCTCCTTGGGTGACTCGCGGGCCTTTGCCGCCATGATCGCCGCCGGTCCGTCGCCCAGGTTCAAGACGCCGGAAAGGACCGGCAGCGCCGGCATCTCCTTCGGCTTCACGACCTCGACTATGACCGTGGGGTTGCGGTCCGGGCTGAAGAGCATCTGCTGCGCCACGTCGTTGTAAGAGGCGGCCAGCAGCGGCGGCACGTCCGAAGAGGGCGAGTAAGGTGGAGGCGGAACCTCCCTGGCGCGCTGGCCCAGGCCGACCTGCTCCCGCTTACGCGCCTCACGCCACTTCTCGCGCACCGTCGTCCCGGCCAGCACCATCAGGGCGGCCAGCAGCAGATCGGCGAGCAGCAGTTTCTTCCTCAAAATGCAGCCAGTCCCTTCTTCTCCGGCACCAGCCGCTTGGGAACGACTCCGGAGACAGTCAGGCGGACCGTGATCGTCTTCTCTTTCGGGTCCTGGGCCGAGATACGGATCTCGGAGGTCGCAATGGCCTCGCGCTGCTTGGTCAGATCGGCCAGGAAGTTCAGCAGCTCCTCGATGCGGCAGGTGAACGGGACTGAAATCTCCACCTCGCCGTAGTCGCCTAGGCGCCGCACCTCCTGGGCCAGCTCGACTGTCCGGAACTCGATCGGCGGGGTCTGCGCCCGGGCCACGCGACGCACGACCTCCAGCACCTGCGCCTGCGCCTGCGCCGCCGTCTGGGCTTGAAGGATTCCTTGCTCGCGGGCGGCCAGGTTCGCGGTCACCCGCTTGAGAACCTGCTCCTGACCCGGCACTGTGGCTGCCTGCTCGCGCATCCGTGCCAGGCGCCGCTCCGCCGCCGGAATGGGATTCGCCAGCCCCACCGCCGCGGGCTGGCCGTCGCCGCCGCCGGCGAGCACGAGCACCAGCCAGAGAGCCCCGGCGCCGCCCAACAGAATCAGGGCGCGCCGGTCACGCGCGGTGATTCTCATCGGAAGGCCTCCTTGCGGTCCGCGCGGATCCGGAACATCTCGAGGTGGCCGCTGCGCGCGAGCGGGACGGTGAATCTGGAGCCGCCGAACTTCGGCGAGCTGTCGATGAGCTTCAGCAGGGGCGCGGCCTGTTCGCTGAGCCCGTTCAACATGGCGGCGTCGCGGCTCAGCTCGAGCGACGTCAGATAAGTGGGCGTCTGGAGCAGCCGGGTGAGCTCGGCCAGGGAATCCAGATCGGCCTTCGAGCGCAGCCGGAAGTTGTCCAGAGCGCGCGCCCTGCCGCGCGCCGCCTCAATGGCGCCCTGGAGCGCCGCGGCGCGGCGCGCCTGCGGCTCGAGCTTGGCGATCTCGGTCCGGAGGGCGGTCAGGTACTTGCGGTCCTCCAGCGGCGAGATAGAAGCCAGCGCCACCAGCACGATCACCAGCATGGTTACCAGCGCCGCGGTGGGCACGAAGATGGCGCGCGAGTGCGAGCTGCGGTACTCCGGCGGCAGCAGGTTGACGGGCAGGGCCAGCCGGGGGCAGGCCCCGGCCAGCGCCGCCGCGTACGCCAGCGCGTTGCGGGATAAGTCGAAATCGGCGGGGGCGGCAACCGGGCGCGGCAATACCGCCGCCAGATCTAGGGGCTCGGTCTCGGGCGGCAGCCGCAGCTCGGCCGAGGCCAGGGCGGCGGCCTTGTCGCCCGGCAGGT
>JBEKLW010000044.1:0-10027 GCA_050008815.1 Bryobacteraceae bacterium | reverse complement strand
GGCCGTGACCGCGCGCACGCGGTGCTTCTGGCGGGCGTACACCAGCGAAAGCACGCCATTGTCCGGCGCGACGAAGTACTGTCCGCCCGCCTCGGCCAGAATCGGCCGGCGCGCGGTGCCCACGCCCGGATCGATCACCACCACGTGCACCGTCTTCTTCGGAAAGAACCGGCAGGCCTCGGCAATCGCGAAGGCGCCCTCGGTGATCTGGAACGGGCGAATCTCGTGGGTGATGTCGACGATCTGGGCCTGCGGCGCGATCCCCAGAATCGCTCCCTTCATCGCGCCGACGAAGTGGTCCGAAAGCCCGAAATCGGTGGTCAGAGTGATGATCGCTCGCCGCATATCGTCACGCGATTAGAATTGGAAGTGCGCTGGGCTGGCAGCCCCGCCCGTGCTGACTAGGAAACGGTGATCACAAACTGCAAGCCACAAGCCACCCGCGATGACGCGTTCTAACTTCGATCACAACGCCACCACGCCCGTGGCTCCCGAAGCGCTCGAGGCCATGCTGCCCGCGCTCGGTCCGGGCTTCGGGAACGCTTCCAGTATCCACCATTGCGACCGGCGCGCGAAGCACTCTCTCGAGACCGTCCGCGAGCAGGTCGAGGCGCTCGGCGTGGCGGCGGCTGCCACGGTGGAGCGCCTGCGGCGGGTGTCGCCGGACTGCGGGGCGCATGCCTGAGGCCCTCAGCAGCGGCCTGATCGCCGTGGCCATGTCGGGCGGCGTCGATAGCTCGACCGCGGCCGCGCTGCTCGCGCGCCAGGGCGCCCCCGTCCTGGGCATCACGATGCAACTCTGGAACCAGCACCGCTTGCCGGAGCTGTCACCGGCCGCCGCCGCCGCCCCGTGCTGCTCGCACGACAACATCCGCGACGCCCGGCAGGTGGCCCAGTGCCTGGGCATTCCACATTGCGTACTGAACTTCGAGGAGCGCTTCGAGCGGAAGGTGGTCCGGCCGTTCATCGACGCGTACCTGGCCGGCCGCACGCCCATTCCCTGCATTCTGTGCAACAACCTCATCAAGTTCGGCCAGCTCCTGGGAATAGCGGCCTCGCTGGGCGCCGAGCGCATCGCCACCGGCCACTATGCGCGTGTCCGCCAGGATCAGGCCAGCGGCCGTTGGCTGCTCTGCCGGCCCGCGGATGAGGCGCGCGACCAAACCTACTTCCTCTGGGGCCTCACCCAGGAGCAGCTTTCCCGCACGTTATTCCCACTGGGTGAGCTGCGCAAGGCGGACGTGCGCCGAATGGCCGGCGAGTGGGGCCTCCCGGTGGCCGGCAAGGACGACAGCCAGGAGATCTGTTTCGTACCCAACGGCGACTACGCCGCGTTCATGGACGCGTATTTCCGCGAGCAAGGCGTCGCCATCGAGTCCGCCCCCGGCGAGATTGTCACCACCGCCGGCCGAAAGCTCGGCGAGCACGTGGGCATCCACCGCTTCACCATCGGCCAGCGCCGCGGCCTGGGCGTGGCCGCCGGTGAGCCGCTCTACGTGGTCGCGACCGATCCGGCCACCCGGCGCGTCATCGTGGGGTGCGATGAGGAGCTGCTCAAGTCGAAGGTCACCGTCACCGGGGTCAACTGGATTGCCTTCGAGCGGCTCAAGGCGCCCGTGCGTGCCGAAGTGAAAATCCGCAACAAGCACGTGGCCGCCCCCGCGACGGTCTACCCTACCTCCGACGCCGCCCGGGTCGAAGCCGTCTTCGATGAGCCGCAGCGCGCCGTCACCCCCGGCCAGGCGGCGGTCTTCTACCAAGGCGACCTGGTCCTCGGCGGCGGCTGGATCGCCAGCCGCGACACGGGTGACTGACACCGCTGTCCCAGGCGCAGCACGTGGACAGCGGCGTCTGGCGGATAGTGCACTAGAAGTGTGTGGCCGGATAGCTGGTAGTGTCCTAAAGGTGCGTTGGGTTTATCTCAACGGCCACGGATTCGATTAGCAAAGGTCTGTTTGCACAGTTTCAGGATCGCATTTGGAGTGTATGGCGAAGCCAAGGCTCCGTCCTGAAGAAGACGAAGCAGCCGAGCGGAGCAGGGTTCCTGGCTCTGGACTGTACCAGCGGCTAGGTCGGCATCAATCCGAGTCGTGTCCAATAGTCGAGCATCTCCGTAGTAAACGACCGAATCCTTAGCTATGTAGGGATGATCGCCTGGCCTGAGCACGACGGTCTGGTCTTTGCCTCCCCTCAGTGCGGTGACTGAAACGAACACTCCGAGGTGCGTCTCTGCCGACGGTTCGGTTATCAGAATCCATAGATGGGGAACCGCGACGCCCGGAACGGGCATGAGAACGGTTTCGCCCAGCCGCATCCTGTCCTATTCGGGCGAGTAGCGGATCTCCGCTGTGGCAAGCGTATTGAGTTCAGCCACGACTTCGCGGATCTCGTCCTCAGTCTTCCCGCCAGCTTGGAGGATGTCGGTGTATCCGAGCGGAACAGAACTGCCTTCTGGGTCCTTCCATTCCGGAAGGCCGTGGCAGAAATCCACAAGCTCCCATTGGTTCTTACGCCCATGCTCCGCGAACACTGTATCGATGAGATCCTCTTCGGCACGCGACAACTCACCTGAGCCGGGGTCTGAGACAAGTCGCACCGAATAGGCTTTCCGACCAGAGATGTGTCGGCGCCAAAAGCTCACACTGCCCGGTTCTGGCTCTTCTCGAATCAGATCCAAGATGCGGCTAACAACGGGGCCGCGCTCCATGGATACATACCGGTCCGTGGTAACCGGTCTTCCCCAAGTGAGCAGGGCTGATCTGTCAAGCAGGTACAGAAGCTTGATCAGCTTCATGTAATTCATGGGGCCACCCTGCAAGCGGAGAAACCGGGCAGCAGCCTGCGTAGCCTTCGCCTCATTAAAGCGGAGCCACATGCTACGTTCATTATAGGATGTCTCGCCGCCTACCACAAGTCTTTTATTTTCTTTGGTTTCAAGCGATGCTCCGCGCATACTACTGGAGCCCGGAAATCAGTTCGTCGACCGTCCACACCCGATCCGCAATTCCCGTTTCCATCGCGGCCACGTTGTGACCACACAGATTCAGCGCACTGCCGCCTATCGCCGGTCCGTTCTTCCGGTATCCTAAGCGTTTGGCTCGGCACTCCGCCCTCCGCAACTGGCTGGAATACGCCGCCGCCGCGTCGGTGGTGGGCTCGCTGCGGGCCGCGCCCCGGCCCGCCGCCGAGCGGCTCGCCCGGCTCTACACCCGCCTGCTCGATGTGGCCCTGCCACGCCTCCGCCGCGTCGCCATGCGCAACCTCGCCCTGGCGATGCCGGAAAAGACCGCCGCCGAGCACAGGGCCATCACCGCCGGCGTCTTCGACTCGATCGCCCGGCTGCTGGTCGCCGTGAGCAAGTTCCCGGGCATCCGGCGCGAGAACGTCTCGCGGTGGGTCCGCTGCGAGGGCCTGGAGCACGTCGAAGCCGCGCGCCGGGCCGGCCGCGGCGTGCTGTTCGCCACCGCACATCTGGGCAACTGGGAACTGAGCGCCTTCGCCCACGCGCTTCTGGCCGAGCCGATCCACATCGTCGTCCGCCCGCTGGACAACCCCCTCATCGACCGCCTCCTCCAGCGCCGCCGCACTCTCTCGGGCAACTGCGTCATCGAGAAGCGGGACTTCGCCCGGGCCATTCTCAAGGCGCTCCAGGCCAATCAGGCCGTCGGCATCCTCATCGATCAGAACGCGAACCCCGACCAGGGCGTGTTCGTGGATTTCTTTGGCGTCCCCGCGTGCGCCGGCATGGGCTTCGCGAAGATCGCCGCCCGCAGCGGCGCCGCGGTCATCCCGGGGTTCGCGCTGTGGTCGAAGGAAGAGAAGCGCTACGTGCTGCGGTTCTACCCGCCGGTCGAGATCGGCGGCTCGCCGGAGGAGGACACGCGCCGCATCGAGCGCCAGCTCGAAGCGGTGATCCGGGAGCACCCCGACCAGTGGCTGTGGATCCACCGCCGCTGGAAGACCCGCCCGCCCGGCGAGCCGCCGATCTACTGAGATCTCGTTTGTGGGGCGGAGCGCCAGCTCCGCGGCCGACCGCCAGGTCGGCCTCCGGCGGGACGTAGCCGTCCCGCGCGGGCGTGGCCGCCCGCCCCACAGCCCCGTCACCTTTCGCCTTCTGGCCCGTCCACTTCCCCGAAGGAGATCTCATTCATGCTGAAGCGATTCACCTGCTGCGCGCCCCTGCTGCTCTTCGGTGTCGCCCTGGCATTCGCCGGCGACACCGTGAGCGAGGAGTTCCACCAGACTTACCCGCTGGCCGCCACCGGCCAGGTGGCCGTCCACAACATCAACGGTGCGATCCACGTCACCGCCTGGGACCGCAACGAGGTCCGGGTCGATGCCGTCAAGCTCGGCCGCGACGCCGAGGCGCTCAAGCTGGCGCAGATCGTCGTCGAAGCCAGCGCCAACGCCATCGACATCCGCACCAAGTACCCCGAGGACTGTCACGACTGCCACGGGGCGTCGGTTGAATACACCCTAACGGTTCCTCGCCAGGCCGCGCTCGACCACATCAATTCGGTGAACGGCGCCGTGACCATCGAGGGCGTGACCGGTTCCATTAAGGCGTCCACCGTCAACGGGAACGTCGAAATCCAGCGCGCCTCCGGAGATGTGGATGCCTCGACCGTGAACGGCCGGGTCGGGGCGGCCTACGAGCGGCTGTCCTCCGGACGTGTTTCGCTCGGCACCGTCAATGGCGCCATCTCGCTGGCGCTCCCCAAGGAAGTCAGCGCGCACCTGAAGGCCAGCACCGTGCACGGCGGCATTCACGCCGACTTCGACCTGGCGGTCCGCAGTGCCGGTTATGGTCCCGGGGCGAGCGTCGACAGCACGCTGGGCGGCGGCGGCGCGGAGGTCAAGCTGCACACCGTCAACGGCGGCATCAACCTCAGCCGGAAGTAAGCGCGGCCAGTTCGCTCAGGAACAGGCCGGCCACACGCGGGGCGTCGTAGTTGGCGGCGATCCGCGGGCCGGCCTCTCCCAGCGAGCGCCGCAGTCCCGGGTCGGAGTGGAGGCGCTGGAGCGCCTCGCTGAGGTCCTCGACGCTCTCCGGCTCCACCAGCAGGCCCTCCTCGACAACCTCCGGCACGGCCGCCGCGCGCGCGGCCACGATGGGCTTTCCCGCCGCCATCGCCTCCAGGAACACGACCCCGAAGGTTTCCTGGACGCTGGGCAGGCAGAAGACGTCGCAAGCCTGGTACTGCCGGGCCAGCTCCTCCTGCGGCAGATCGCCGAGCCAGCGAACCGTGCTCTCCAATCCCAGCTCCCGCCACAGGCGGCGCAGCCGGGCCTCCTGGGGCCCGCGGCCTACGATGCGGACTTCCAGGCCCGGTATGCGGCCCCTCAGCCGCGCCGCGGCGCCCAGCAGCACCTGCAAGCGCTTGCGCGGGTAGAAGCGGCACACCGAGAGCACGGTGAACGCCGCCGGGGCGGGCTGGGCCGGATGGGCGGCGCGCAGTTCCCGCCAGTCCTCCACGTCGATGCACTCGGGCACGATCCGCGGCGGCTCCGCCAATCCGTACAGCTCCTGGATGCGCCGCGCGGCGTAGCGGCTCGGCGCCAGCACCCGGTCCGCGCGCCGGACGTGAACTCGCTCGCAAGCCGCCTGCACGCCTAGCGTCCAGCGCGTCGCCCCGTGCTCGAACCTCATCTCGTCGGCCACGACGCCCTTGATCGAGGCCACGTGCGGCAGCCCGTGGCGCCCGGCGATGCGCCAGCCGTCCAGGTCGAAGCCAACCACAACGTCGAAGCCGCGGAGGTCATAGCGCCGGAGCTGCTCGTTGAACCAGAGCCGCTCCAAGGTGTAGACGGGGAAGCGCCCGCTCGGAGACAATAGGCGGACCTCGGCGCCGAGCCGCCTGGCGGCGT
This sequence comes from Bryobacteraceae bacterium, assembly GCA_050008815.1. GTDB lineage: Bacteria > Acidobacteriota > Terriglobia > Bryobacterales > Bryobacteraceae > JBEKLJ01. The sequence goes on along the minus strand of JBEKLW010000044.1, from coordinate 4,159 downwards.
GCGCCAACGTCACAATGCCCACGAAGGTGCCGCTGCCCCGGGCGAAGTCGAGCGGCGTCGAAGTCAGGAACGCAATCCGCAACCTACCGGACAACTATACTAGGAGTCTCCCTAACATGGCAGCAGGGCACCAATCCGCGCCCGCTCGCAAGGCCGTCTGCCTGCTGAGCGGAGGCCTGGACTCATCCACCTGCCTGGCCTGGGCGCGCCGGGAGGGCTTCGACTGCTACGCCCTGTCGTTCGACTACGGCCAGCGGCACCGCCGCGAGCTCGACGCCGCCCGCGGGGTGGCCGAAACGCTCGGCGCTGTGCGCCACATCGTGCTGGACATCGACCTCGGCGCCCTAGGCGGCTCGGCCCTCACCGGCGACCTCCCCGTTCCCAAGCAGCGCTCGGCCGATGAGATCGCCGCGGGCATTCCCGCCACCTACGTCCCGGCGCGCAACACCATCTTCCTGGCTTGCGCGCTGGCCTGGGCCGAGACGCTCGAGGCCTCCGACATCGTCATTGGAGTCAATGCCATCGACTACTCGGGCTACCCCGACTGCCGCCCGGAGTTCCTGGCGGCCTTCGAGCGCCTGGCGAATCTGGCCACCAAGGCCGGCGTCGAGGGCCGGACGCGGGTGGCCGTTCACGCGCCCCTCCTGCGCCTGACCAAGGGCCAGATTGTGCGGCTCGGAGGCGAGCTGGGCCTCGATTTCGCCCTTACCTGGAGCTGCTACGACCCCGGCGAAGACGGCCGTCCCTGCCTGGCCTGCGATTCCTGCCGGCTGCGCGCCAGGGGCTTCCAGGAGGCGGGCATCCCCGACCCGTTGCTCACGCCGTGAAAGTCTCCGAGACCTTCTGCTCCATCCAGGGTGAAGGCATCCTGGCCGGCACTCCGTCCATCTTCGTGCGCACCAGCGGCTGCAACCTGCGCTGCGTCTGGTGCGACACCCCGTACACCTCCTGGTCGCCGGAAGGGGAAGAGCGAAGCCTGGAAGCGATCCTCGAGGAGGTGCGCCGGCACCCGGCGCGGCACGCCGTCCTGACCGGCGGCGAGCCCATGATCGCCCCCGGCATCGCCGAGCTGGCCGCGGGCCTGCGCCGGCTCGGGCTGCACATCACCATCGAGACCGCCGGCACCGTCTTCGCGCCCCTGGCCTGCGATCTGATGAGCATCAGCCCCAAGCTGGCCCATTCGACGCCCTGGGAGCGCGACGGCGGCCGCTGGGCGCCCCAGCACGAGCGCCTGCGCATCCAGCCGGAGGTCCTGCGCCGCCTCATCTCGTCCTATGAGTACCAGCTCAAGTTCGTGGTGGCGCGTCCGGAGGACCTGGCGGAGATCCACGGCCTCATCGGCCAGACCGGTGCCGATCGCTCCAAGGTCGTGTTGATGCCGGAAGGCGCCCAGGCGGCCATCCTGCGGGAGCGCGCCGTCTGGATTGTAGAGATCTGCAAGCGCGAAGGCTTCCGCTTCAGCCCCCGGCTCCACATCGACCTATACGGCGGCCGCCGCGGCGTCTGAGGGGGGTCAGTCCCCCTTGGGGTAACACCCCAGCACCCGCAGGAAGTCGGCCAGCTCCTCCAGGTGTCCCAGCGCCTTCTGCACCCGCTCCTCATCGACGCGCCCGATCAGGTCCAGGTAGAACATGTACTCCCAGGGCCGGCCCCGCAAGGGGCGCGATTCGATCTTGGTCAAGTTGATGTCCCGCAAGGCGAAAGCGCTCAATACCCGGAACAGCCCCCCAGGCACGTTCCGAGTCGAGAAGACCAGGGAGGTCTTCCACTCCCTCCCCCGCCCGGCCGGCCGCAGGGGCCGCCCATCCCCGGGGCGCCGCAGCAGGAAGAAGCGCGTGAAGTTGCGCCGGTCGTCCTCCAGCGCGCGCCGCAGGATGTGCCCGCCGTAGAGCTCGGCGGCAACCGCCGATGCGATCGCTGCCGCGTCGGACAGCTTCTCCTCCAGGATCATCTTCACGCTGCCGGCGGTGTCATAAAACGGCACGCGTTCCAGGCGCGGGTGCCGGGCGAAGAACCGCAAGCACTGGCTGAGCGCCACCGGATGCGAATAGACACGCCGCACGTCCCGCAAGCGCACCCCCGGAGGGGCGATGAGGTTGTGATTGATGCGCACATTGGTCTCGCCGCGGATCACCACCTCGTAACTGAGGAAATGGTCGTAGTTCTCCTGGACCGAGCCGGCTAGCGTGTTCTCGATCGGCACTACCGCCGCCGTCACGGCCCCGCCGCGCAGCCGCTGGAAAACCTCCTCGAACCGCTGGCAGGGGACAACCTCCGCCCGCCCGCCGAAGAAGTTGCGGACCGCCTCCTGGCTGAAGGCGCCCTTCTCGCCCTGGAAGGCGACCCGTTCTCGTTCGCGTTTCATCGCTGCTCCTCTTCCTGCCATCGGCGCGCGTCCGGCGCCGGCAACCCGAGCAGATCCAGCACCCGGTCCACGCTATGATCCACTAACTCCTGGAGGCTCTGGGGTTTGAAGTAGAAGCCCGGGATGGGTGGCGCGATGATCGCGCCCATCTCGGTCAGCGCCGCCATGGTGCGAAGGTGCCCCAGGTGGAGCGGGCTTTCGCGGACCATCAGAACCAGCCGGCGGCGCTCCTTGAGAGTTACGTCCGCGGCGCGCAACAACAGATTAGAGCTTATGCCGGCGGCGATGGCTGACATGGTGCGAATCGAACACGGCGCCACCACCATGGCGTGGGTCAGGAACGAGCCGCTGGCGAGGGCTGCGCCGACATCGTCGATCGGGTAGGAAGAATGGGCTAAGGCACGGATCTCGGCGGGCTTGCGACCCGTCTCCAGAGTAAGGGTACGTTCTCCCGAGCGGGTGATAACCAGATGCAGTTGAACCCCCGGACTCAAGCGCAGCTTCTCGACCAGACGTACGCCGTAAACGGCCCCGCTGGCGCCGGTAATACCGATGATTATGCGCAAAATGGACACTCCCGCCTTCCGCCGTTCCGAATTCGGAACGGAATTCCAATCTCGCTCTTGCCCCGCCCGCGCCGCGCCGTTATAATTCTTTTCGGAGCCGGTATTTACAGATTGCGCTGCATGTCGCGGAGCGCCCTCCGGCCGTTTCTTTCCGCCGAGAGAGGATCATAGCATGGAGGAAGCCGGACAGAAACTCAAGCGCGCCCGAGAGCGGCTCAATCTGCGTTACCGCGACGTCGAGGAGGCCAGCCAGCGGATCGCCGAGCGCCGTCACAGCGACGAGTTCATCATCGCCCTCAGCCGCCTGGCGGACATCGAGAACAAGGGCACACTGCCCAGCCTCTACCGGCTCTATTCCCTGTGCGCCATCTACCGCCTGGACCCGGCCGAGGTCCTGGAGTGGTATGGCGTGGACCTTTCCTCGCTGCCCGCCGACTCGCTGGCCGCCGTCCAGATCGAGCGCACCCACTTGATCGGGTTCGCACCCGACGCCCGGGGTGAAGTCCATGCGCCGCTCTCGCTGGATCCCGGCATCGACCTGCGGCGCACCAGCTATCTGAGCCGCATGATCCAGCGCTGGGGAAAGCTGCCGCTGATGCTGCTCAGCGGCCTGGATCTGAAGAACCACCGTTACGGCTTCATCGGCACGGAGGACTGGACCATGTACCCCCTGCTCCAGCCCGGCTCGCTGGTGCTGATCGATGAAAGCCGCCGCAAGATCACCGAGGGGGGGTGGGCTCACGAGTTCGAGCGGCCTATCTACTTCCTCGAGCACCGCGAGGGATTCGCCTGCTCCTGGTGCCACCTCAGCGGCGACCGTCTGGTTCTCCAGCCGCACCCGACCTCCCTGTCGGCCCCCCAGGTTTACGCCTATCCGAGCGAAATCGACGTGATCGGCCAGGTCACCGGTGTGGCTATGCGTCTCGATCCGGGGAAACGACGCCGTACTCGCGCTTGAGCAGCTCCAGGATGGTCTCCAGATCCGCCATGTAAAGGTCCCGCTCCACCTGCCGCGCCCCCGAGGGCACCAGGTTCGCGTAGGGTCGCAACCGGAGCCAGGTACCTAGAATCCTCCGCCGGTCGCGGGTCAGACCCGAAAGGTAAAGGTCCAGATCGGACTTCTGCCGCTCCAAGTTCAGGCACAGCCACTCGGAAAACGTCTGCTCGTGGCTCTCCCGCAGCGCCCGGTCAGCCTCCGCCTCCCCAAAGACCTGCGCCAGCCCGTAAT
>JBEKLW010000439.1:0-3182 GCA_050008815.1 Bryobacteraceae bacterium | reverse complement strand
GCTGAACTGGACGCCCGTCAGGCCGGTGCGCTCCACATCGAAGATGACGATGTTGGTCTCGACCCGGTGCGGCACCGTGATGCCCGGAATACGTGCGAGCGCCCCGGCGAGCAGACGCGCATTCTCGTGGTCCTCGCCGAGCCGCTGCGGCGTCTCCTCGAGCGCGATCAGCCCCGCCGCGGCCAGCACGCCCACCTGCCGCATGCCGCCGCCCAGGCGCTTGCGGTAGAGGCGGCCGCGCGCTGTCGCCTCGGCCGTGCCGACCAGCAGCGAGCCCACCGGGGCGCCGAGCGCCTTGGACAAGCAGAACATCACCGTATCGGCCTTGGCCGCGAGTTCATGCACCGGCCGGCCCAGAAACGTGGCCGCATTGAAAATCCGCGCGCCGTCCAGATGCACCTTCAGACCGAGCTCGTGCGCGCCGTCGCAGATCTCCTCGAACACTTCGGGCGGGTAGACCGAGCCGCCGGCCAGGTTATTCGTGTTCTCCAGCTCAATGAGACCGGTGGGCGCCCAGTGCGGGCCGAGTGGCCGGATTTCGGGGATGATCTGTGCCCAGGTGAGGATGCCGTTCGGGGCCTGGATCGGCCGGGCCAGGCAGCCCGAGAACCAGGCCAGCATGGAAAGCTCGTAGTTGATCAAATGCGAGCGCGCCTCGCAAATCACTTCCTGGCCGTGCCGGGTGTGCAGCTTCGCCCCAATGGTGTTGCCCATCGTGCCGCTCGGCACGAACAGGCCCGCTTCCTTGCCGAGGATCTGGGCGGCGCGCTGCTCGAGGCGGTTGACGGTGGGGTCCTCGCCGTAGACGTCGTCGCCGACTTCGGCTTCCGCCATCGCGCGGCGCATGGCGGGCGTGGGGCGGGTGACGGTGTCACTGCGCAGGTCGATCGGACGCGCGGCGCCGGTTTCAGAAGGTTCACTCATGCCACGAACTCCTGGAAGACTTCATTGGACAACAGAACGCCCCGGCGCGTCAGGCGGAGGGTGGCGCCGTCGGACTCGAGGAGGCCGGCCTGGATGAAGCGCCGGATGGGCGCGCCGAAGCGCGCCCACTGCCCGCGCGTCGGCCGCACGCCCTCGCGCAGCCGCAGGCCCAGGAACAGCGCTTCCTCGTCGGCCTGCGCCGGCAGGGTCTCGACGCACGGCGATTCGCCGCGCTCGATGCGCCCCGTGTACTCTTCGGGCGGCTCGGCGTTGCGGCGGCGCAGAGCGCCGTCGAAGGAGTGCGCGTCGGAGCCGAAGCCGGCGTAGGGCTCCCTCCGCCAGTACTTCAAATTGTGCAGCGACTCGAAGCCCGGCCGGGCGAAGTTCGAGATCTCGTACTGGCGCAGACCGGCGGCCGCCAGATCCTCGATGGCGGCCTCATAGAACTCGACCGTCTGCTCCTCCGAAGGCGCGGCGGCGGCGCCATAGCGGGAGCCGCCGCGCAGCATCTCGGCGCCGAGCCGGCTGTCCTGGTCCACTTCGAACATGTAGACGGAGGCGTGCGGCGCCTCGATCCGCTCCACCCAAGCCAGCGACTCCCGCCAGCTAGCGGCGGTCTGATGCGGCAGGCCGGCGATCAGATCGATGTTGAAGTTGGCGATGCCGTGCTGGGCCAGCAGCGCGACCTCACCCGCGACGATTTCCGCCGTGTGCCGCCGGCCAGTGCGCGCAATCTCTTCCCGGACGAAGGACTGTACGCCCAGGCTGACGCGGTTCAAACCGGCCTCGGCCCAGGCGCGCGCTTTCTCGCGGGTGAGGGAGCCGGGCGCGGCCTCGATGGTCGCTTCCTTCCACGGCCGGCCGGGGATGAGCGCCAGCAGCGAGGCCAGCGCGGCTTCCGGGATGCGGCTCGGCGTGCCGCCGCCCAGATACACCGTCTCGGGCGTCCACGGCCACGGGAAGGCGGCGATCTCGGCAGGAAGCGCGGCCAGGTACCGCTCTTCCAGGCCGCGCGCGAAGACGCCCGAGGCGAAGTTGCAGAACGTGCATTTCTGCGCGCAGAACGGGAACGAAATGTAGACGCCCGCCAAATCCCATTGTATGTGCGCGTGACATCCGGGCCAGGGCGCCTATCCGCCACGCGAAGAAAAGCACCAGCGAGGTCTGGCTTATTCCAGGACCGCCGTCACGTAGATAAGTTGCCCGTACCGTTCCACCTGGAGCGCGATGGGATCGCCGGACTTCTTGTCCTTCAGCGCGTCCCGCAGCGCGTCGAGCGACGCGATGCGCTGGTTGTTCAGCGAGTAGATCACGTCGCCCGCCACCAGGCCCGGATTCAGCCCGGCGTATTCGGCCGGAACCGCCGCCACCGCGACGCCCGAGAGACGTCTCAGGTTCGGCAGAATGGCAGTCACCTTCTCGTCCACGGGCACCGCCAGAATCCCCAACTGGCGAACCAGCGCGGTATCGTAATTGGCGAGGTCCTCCAGCAGGCTGGGCTCGTTTCTCCGGTCGAGAACGGCGACTGCCTTGGACATCCGCTCCCTGCCGCGCTGAATCTCCATGCGCAACTCGTCTCCGGGCGCCCGCTGGAACACTGCCAGAGCCAGGTCTCGCGTCTCTCGCATCGGCTTCCCGTCGACAGACAGCACCACGTCTCCCGGTTCGAGTCCCGCGGCCTCCGCTGCGCCATGCGGCGCCACGTCGGAAAGGATGACGCCCGAATCCCTGTCCAGTCCCAGGGCCGCTGCCAGTCTTGGCGTGATCGTCTCGGGAATCACTCCGATCGCGCCGCGCCGTACCCGTCCGTCCTTACGAAGCCTCTGATAGACGTCCTTGGCCAGATTGGCGGGGACGGCGAACCCGATTCCTTCGTTGCCGCCGGATTCCGAGAAGATCATCGTGTTGATGCCGGCAATGCGCCCCTCGACATCCAGCAATGGCCCTCCGCTGTTGCCGGGATTGATCGGAGCGTCGGTCTGGACATAGACCATCGGGCTTTCCGGATTTAGTTGACGGGAAGTCGCACTCACCACGCCGTGCGAGAGGGAGTTCTGCAATCCGAGCGGGCTGCCCAGAGCGAGCACCAACTGCCCCTGCCGGAGATTATCCGAGTTCACGAAGGAAAGCGCCGGGAGATTCCGTCCCTCGATCTTCACAACGGCGATATCCGCCTGCCGATCCAGTCCGATCAGTTTCGCGGGCATCAGGTGCCCGTGCGGCTCCTGCCCCCTTTCGTCACTCCGAAGAATCTTGAC
>JBEKLW010000438.1:0-3196 GCA_050008815.1 Bryobacteraceae bacterium | reverse complement strand
GGCCTGGCTGGCCGAGCGCCGCGACCAGGATCTGCCCGCGCGCTTCGCCGCCCTTGAGCAGCGGCGCCTCCAGCGGCTGCTTCTGGCCTGGCTCGAAAACGAAAAGGGCCGTGCGCCCTTCACTGTCGTCGAGGTTGAGGGCGAGCACTACGCTGACCTCGGCGGCATCCGCGTGAAGGTCCGCGTGGACCGCATCGACCGCCTCGCCGAGGGCGGCGACGTCATCATCGACTACAAGACTGGGCGCGCGACGCCCTCCGATTGGATGGGCGAGCGGCCGGAGGAGCCGCAACTGCCCGTCTACGCGACCGCGCACGCCGGCCCGCTTGCCGCGGTCCTCTTCGGCAGGGTTCGTACTGGGGAGGTCGGCTTCCGCGGCTTTGCGGCGCGAGCGGGTCTCGTGCCGGGCGCAAAGGAGCGCGATCCCGAAGCGCTGATTGCGGAATGGCGGCCGGTTTTGGAACGGCTCGGCGCCGATTTCCGCGCCGGCGCCGCCAAGGTCGATCCCAAGTCCCTGCAAGTTTGCCGGGAGTGCTCGCTCATGCCGCTCTGCCGCATCCACGAGGCCGAGGTCTCCGCCTCGGCGCCCGACTCCGCGGAGGAAGACGATGCCTGAGGCGAGACCGGCTCCGGATGCGACCCAGCGCGAGCGCGCGCTCGATCCCGCGCGGTCCTTCATCGTTCAGGCCCCGGCCGGTTCGGGGAAGACCGAGCTGCTCATCCAGCGCTACCTGGTCCTGCTGGCGCGGGCGGAGCAGCCGGAATCGGTCGTGGCGATCACTTTCACGCGGAAGGCCGCCGGGGAGATGCGCCGCCGGGTGCTCGAAGCGCTGGAGAGCGCCGCGGGACCCGCGCCGGACGCGCCGCATGAGGCGCTCACGCATCGCCTGGCCCGCGCCGTCGCCGACCGCGACGCCGCGCGCTTGTGGCGCTTGAGCGAGAATCCGAGCCGGCTCAACATCCGCACCATCGACTCGCTCTCGGCGTCACTCACCGGCCGCATGCCCTGGCTTTCGCGCTTCGGCGCGCCGCCGGAAGTCGCCGCGGACGCCTCCGAGCTGTATGCCGAGGCCGCGCGCCGCACCGTCGCGCTGCTCACCGACGATGCCTTGGGCCCGCACCTCGAGCGCGTCCTGCTGCATCTGGATAATGATTTCACCGCGCTCGAAGCGCTGCTTGCGAACATGCTGGCGCGGCGCGACCAGTGGCTGCGCCACTTGGCCGGCGTCCAGCCCGCCGAGGCCCGCCCGGTACTCGAAGGCAGCTTGCGGAATGTGATCGGGGAATCGCTGGCGCGCCTGCGGGCGGCAGTGCCGGCTGAGCTGGCCCGCGAGATCGTCGCCTTGGCCGCTCATGCGGCGCGCAACGTTGACGCCGCCAGCCCTATCGCGGCATGCGCCGGCTTGGCCGCGCTTCCGGCGGCCGAAGTGGAGAAACTCGAAGCCTGGCGAGGCCTGGCCGCGCTGCTGCTGACCGGCGAGGGCCAGTGGCGCAAGTCCGGCGGCGTGAACCGCACCATCGGCTTCCCTCCTCAGTACCCGCTCCAGAAGCAGCGGTTCCAGGAGCTGCTGGCCAGCCTCGGCGAACACGAGGAATTCCGCCTGCGGCTGGCTGAGATTCCCAAGCTCCCACCGCCTGCCTATGACCAGCAGCAATGGGAGGCCCTCGAGGCCGTGGTGCCGGTGCTCCTGGCCGCGGCCGCCGAGTTGCTCCTCGTTTTCAGCGAGCGCGGCCAGGTTGATTTCACCGAGGTCTCGCTGCGCGCACTCCAGGCGCTGGGCGAGGAGGACGAGCCCAACGATCTCGCCCTCGCTCTCGACGCCCGCATCGAGCACCTGCTCGTCGACGAGTTCCAGGACACTTCGGTCACCCAGTTCGACCTGCTGCGCAGGCTCACCGCCGGCTGGCAGGCGGGCGACGGCCGCACGCTGTTCGCCGTCGGCGATCCCATGCAGTCCATCTACCGCTTCCGCGAGGCCGAGGTCGGCCTGTTTCTCCGCGCCGTGCGCGAGGGCCTCCCGCAAGTGCCGCTCGAGCCTGTGCAGCTCACAGCGAACTTCCGCTCGGAGCAGGGAATTGTGGAATGGGTGAATCGCGTCTTCCCCGGCGTGCTCGCCCAGGCCGACGACGTGGTCACCGGCGCCGTGCGCTTCGCCGCTTCCGAAGCAGTCCACGGCGCCGGCAGCGATCCGGCCGTCTCGGTTCATCCGTTCTTGGCCAAGGACGACAACGGCGAAGCCGCACGCGTGGTCGGCATCGTGCGCCAGGCTCGCCAGCGTGACTCCGCCGCCCGCATCGCCATCCTGGTGCGCGCGCGCGCACACATCCCCTGGATCCTGCGGGCGCTGCGCGATGCCGGCATTCGCTACCGCGCGGTCGAGATCGACCAACTCGCCGAGGTCGCCATCACGGAGGACCTGCTGGCGCTCACCCGGGCGTTCCTCAACCCGGCTGACCGCATCGCCTGGCTGGCCCTCCTGCGCGCGCCCTGGTGCGGGCTGACGCTCGACGATCTGCACGCGCTGACCTCGGATGACTTGGAGGGCGCGATCTGGAACCTCATGCACGACGCCGAGCGCCTGGCTGCACTCAGCGCCGACGGCCGCGGGCGGCTGCTGCGCGTGCGCACGGCGCTAGAAACCGCGCTCGCCCACCGTGGCGCCAGCCTGCGCCGCTGGGTCGAGGGCGTCTGGATGTCGCTCGGCGGTCCGGCCTCGGCCGTCAATCCCGGCGAGCTAGAAACCGCCCAGGCTTTCTTCGATCTTCTCGAAGGGACCGAGCAGGGCGGCGACACCGATACGGACGCTTTGGCCGGTCGCATGGAGGGGCTCTTCGCCGCTGCGAACCCCGAGGCCGGCGAGTCGCTCCAGGTCATGTCGATCCACAAGGCCAAGGGGCTCCAGTTCGACATTGTGATCTTGCCCGGCCTCGGCCGTTGGGTTCGGGGCGATGAACCGCGCCTGCTGGCCTGGCTCGAGCGGCCGGGCGAGCACGGTGAAGACCTGCTGCTCGCGCCCGTCAAGCCCGCCGGCACCAAGAGCGACCGCCTCTACGACTACGTGAAGGCGATCGAGAATGCGAAGGCGGAGTATGGGCTCATGCCGCTCACAAACATGTGGTGGCCCCAAACCGTGAAGCCTAATATGCCGATGGCCGCCATGGCGTAGACCATGGCGCAATAGCCAAAAATCGGCTT
>JBEKLW010000437.1:0-3218 GCA_050008815.1 Bryobacteraceae bacterium | reverse complement strand
CGGAACTTCGTGGAATGCATTCGCAGCCGTAAGCGGCCGACCTCCGACGTCGAGATCGGCCACAACTCCATGATTGCCTGCCACCTCGGCAACGTTGCCTACCGCCTCGGGCGCCAGGTGAAGTGGGACGTGGAGAGAGAGGAATTCCTTGGCGATTCCGAAGCGCAGAGATACCTCTCGCGGCCGTATCGGGAGCCCTGGAAGCTGCCGGAGGCATAGCGCCTGCACGTTTCCGCGGGTGGGTCCGTCATACCTTAAGTGGGAGAGTTGTCTCAAATGGCGATGAAACTGGCCGCCGGGCTCCTCCTGGCCATGAACGCCCTGGCCGGTGAGTACGCCATCCTGGCTAGTGGTTTCCCTCTGCGCGTGGACCGGCATGAGCGCGATGGCGCCACGCTCCGCCTGTACCTGAATGGCGGCGTCATGGAGCTCCCTGCCGCCTCCGTGGTCGGCTTCCAGCAGGAGGAGCTTCGCCCGGCCGAGGCCGCCTCCGGCCAGCCGGCGCCGGCGCCCGCGCCCGCCGATGCCGCGTCCCTGGTCACGGAAGCCGCGGCGCGCTGGGGCCTGCCGCCCACCCTCTTGCAAGCCATCGCCAGGGTGGAATCGGGCTACGATCCCGCGGCCGTCTCGCCCAAGGGCGCCATCGGCATCATGCAGTTGATGCCCCAAACCGCGCGGCAGTTGGGCGCCGATCCGCGCGATCCGCGGCAGAACGTCGATGCCGGCGCCCGGTATCTGGTCGAGCTGCTTCGGAAGTATCAGGACGACGACTACCAGGTCCGCAAAGCGCTGGCCCCTACAATGCCGGCCCGAAGGCCGTGGAGCGCTACCAGGGCGTGCCGCCCTACCGCGAGACCATGGACTACGTCCGGCGTGTCATCCGTCAGTGGCAGCCTCAGTAGCCCCGTACGGCGGCCTGTTACAATACAAACAGCGGCGCCCTTATGAACAAACGCTTCCGACGCATTACCGTCACCCTGTCCGCGATCCTGCTCGGCTTTCTGCTGATCGGCGCGGTGCTGGCCAGGAACACCGATGACCAGGGCCCCTACCGCCAACTGGGCGTCTATGCTGATGTCCTCCAGCGCATCAAGACCGACTACGTCGAGGAGCCCGACCTGAAGAGTGTGACGCTGGGCGCGCTCAACGGTCTGCTGGAGTCCCTGGATCCGTTCGCCAGCTACCTCAGCGCCGAGCAGTACAAGGAATATCTGAAGAATAAGGATGCCGCGCAAGGCCGTGTCGGCCTGATTCTGTCGAAGCGTTTCGGCTACCTGGGCGTGGTGGACGTGATCCCCGGCTCGCCGGCCGCCAGGGCGGGCCTCACCACCGGCGACATGATCGAGAGCATCCGCGGCATAGCCACGCGCGACATGCCGCTGGCTTACGCGGACCTCTTGCTCCAGGGCCAGCCCGGCACCACCGTCGAGGTTGCGGTTCTGGCGATCCGCCATCCGGAGCCGAAGAAGACCACGCTCACCCGCGCCGTCATCCAGTACCCGCCGGTGACCTCCAGGATGATCCAGGACCAGATCGGCTACATCCAGGCGCAGGCCATGATGCCCGGGACGGCCAAGGAGATCGCCCAGGCCGTGCGCGACCTCGAGGCGCGGGGCGCCAAGAAGCTGCTGCTCGACCTCCGCCACTGCGGCGCCGGCGGGCCCGAGGAAGGCATCGCGGTGGCGAACCTGTTCCAGGACCACGGCCTCATCACCTACTTGCAGGGCCAGCGTTACCCGCGCAAGGAGTTCGCGGCCGATCCCTCCAGAACCATCACGCGCCTGCCGCTCGTCCTGCTGACCAACCGCGGAACCGCCGGCGGCGCCGAGATCGCCGCGGCCGCGCTGCTGGATTCCCATCGCGCCGAGGTGGTCGGAGAGCGCACCTATGGCGACGCTTCCGTGCGCCAGGCGATCTCCATGGACGACGGCGGCGCCATCATCCTTTCGGTGGCCAAGTACTACTCTCCGGGCGGCAAGGCCATCCAGGACACCGGGGTGACCCCGAGCGTCGCGGTGGCCGAGGCCGAGCCCATCGCCGAGTTGGACGAGGAAACCCCGCCCGAGGCGCCGCCGCCGGAGCGGCCGGGCGAGGACCCGATCCTCAAGAAGGCGCTCGAGGTAGCCAGCCAGGGCGTCCCCGCCGCCAAGCCGCCGCAGCGCTGAGAGTCGAGGAGCGCTACGGAGCCGCGCCACGGCGAGCGCCGGCTGCGGTCGATGTCACATTCCAGCGCACCGCCCCCGTGGCCTGAGTTCGTGCCCGCTGCGCGTTCTTACGGACAGATTACAGCCCTGTTGCCCGGCGTGTTCCCCGGCGCCTCTGGCCCCAGGCGCATCTGCTATACTCATCCAGGCTGCACGCAGCCCTCACTGACGTGTGAGGTATGTACGGGAAGGCGGTGAGAATCCGCCACTGCCCCGCAACTGTGAGCGACCGCTAGCGGCTGCGCTGGTCACTGCCTTCGGGCGGGAAGGCCGCGCAACCCATCCTCGGGTAACGCCGGGTCGCAAGTCAGGAGACCGGTTCCTCACCGCTCCAGGAGAACGTTTTCGCGGGAGAACGTCTCATGCACACATCTGGTTCCACCCTCTGCTTGGTATTGGTATCGGCCGCGCTGGCTTCGGCCGCCGACGGCCTGGTTTTGGACCCTTCCGGAAGACCGATTCCGAAGGCGCGCGTGGAATGCGCCGGCCGCCTGGCCGAGACCGGCCCCGACGGCCGCTTCGCGCTGGCCGTCGAGCACTGCACGGCCACGGTCTCCGCTCCGGGATTTCGCACCGCGCGTGTCGCCCTGGAGGCCCCAGAGGCTGCGCGCATTGAGCTGGCCATCGCGCCGCGCGCGGAGCGCGTGGTGGTCTCGGCCACGCGCCGCGAGACCAGCATCGAAGAGACCGGCGCCGCCGCCACGGTGATCAGCGGCGCGGATCTGGAAGCGCGCCAGACGGCCTCCCTCGCCGACGTGTTGCGCGAGGTGCCCGGCCTCGAAGTGGCGCGCTACGGCCGGCCGGACGAGCGTATCCACCGCATTCTGAATGGAACGGCGCTATCGCGCGGAGTCTCGCGATGGAGCGTGGCGGCGATTCTCGCACTGGGCGCGCCGCTGGCGTACGTGGCGGCTGCCGCGAATCCGCCCGATCCGTTCCCCAGCAGCAGGGTTGTCGTATTGCCGCCGGAATCAGCCGTGGCAAGGTCAGGCACGCCGTCGCCGTTGAAGTCTC
>JBEKLW010000436.1:0-3219 GCA_050008815.1 Bryobacteraceae bacterium | reverse complement strand
AAGCCATCCGCAGGCCCCGGCGTGCGTGGACCCAGGCGGCGTAGAGGAGCAGGTACGCCAGCGCGAAGGGAAGCGTGACGATCTGGGCTGTGGCACGGACGGCGCCAGCGCCGGAGAAGCCCGTGCGCGTGGCGGCCAGGCGGGCGAGCGTGCCCAGGTGGCCGCGGTCGAGCCACAAGTAATCGGCGTTCTCGTTGATGACGAACACCTTGGCCGGCACGCGGGCGGCAATGGCCCACTTCCACTTGGTCATGATCGGGTCATCCGAGCAAATGATGCCGGCAACGGAGTAGCCGCCCGCCCGCAGCTCCGCGTAGAGCCGCTTGCGTCCCAGGCGGCCGGCGTAGTCCGCGACGCGGAACACGCGGGTCTGGTCCGGCCAGCCGGCGGGCAGGCCCGGATAGCAGGTGACCAGATCGATGCTGACGTCCTGGCCCAGCGTCGCGCGCAGCACCGGCAGCACACGCTCGGCGACGGCGCGCGCTCCGCTCTCGACCACGAGCAGGCGCTCGATCGGCGGAATGCGGCGGCGCAGGAACCAGCGCATGACCAGAAGAATACAGGTTAATACAGGGAGCGCGCGCCGGCGTGCCTGAGCCGGCTGCAGAGAGCCGCGCCGGGCCGCTCAGCCACGCCGAGGCGCCCCGGACAGGCCGAGCAACGACTTGAGATGGCCCCACTGGTCGTGCATCAGCGTGCGTTCGTCCGGCGTGAACAGGGATGCGGCGAAGAGCCCGGCGACATAGGCAACCGCGAAGACGAAACCGGACACGGTCAGCAGCGGCAGCGGCTTCATGCCGCCGCAAGCGCTGCGGGCCAGCACTGTCACCAGAGCCGCCACGAGCGAGAGGGCGGCCAGCTTGCCGATATCGGCGAGCAAGCGCAGATCGGCCAGCTTGATCTCCAGGATGCCAACCACACGCCAGGAAATCGCAACCCGCTCGATGAAACCGATCAACACGACGGCGAGGATCGCGCCCAGCATGCCGAACCAGGCGATGCCGGCCCAGAGCGCTGCGACCAGTCCCGCCAGAGACGCGATGCGAAGGACCAGGAGGAAGTAGCGCTCCCGGGCAAAGGCGCGAATGATGTGGTCGTAGGAGATGATGTTCAGCGGCAGGAAGGTGAGGTTGACCACAAAAATCGGCCAACTGTCGAGGTATTGGCGGGTGAACAGCACGATCAGGAACTCGCGGCCGCTGACCAGGAGGAACATGTAAACGGGCAGGTAGATGATAGCGAGCTTGCGCATTACCCGAAACGTCAGGAGGGCGATTTCGCGGCGCGCGCCGCGCTGTTCGAGGTGGCTAGCGCGTGGGATCAGCACCGCCCCGGCCGACTCGCGGAGCAAGCCCATGACCGGCAACTGAACGCAGCCGACCGCATAGATCGCCAGCGCAGCGGGGCCGAAGGCGTTGGAGACGAAATAGTTGTGCAAGTCCATCAGCAGCGCGTAGATGACGCCAGCGAAGCCGAGGGGAATGGCGTAGGCCATCTGGGCGCGGAACATCGGCCAATCGAAGGCCGACCAGAAGCGCGGGAACCGCGACTGGAGGTACCAGACCAGAACGGCACTCTGGATCAGACTTTGAAGGACGGCGGCCACCAGCAGCGCCTGAACCGAGCGGAACAGCAAGGCCGCGCCGACCATGAAGAGACTTTTCGTGATCTGGGCGGCAACGATGAAGACGGTGGAATAGTGGACCTCCTGATGGGCCGTAGCAACCATCTCCAGGAAGGACGAGAAGATCGCGGTGAGAATGGCCAGTCCAATCCACGGAGCGTAGCCCACCAGCTCGCGGCCTCCCAAGATCAACGCGACTATGCCGGGCCACAGCAGCAGGATGAGGAAGGCCAACGTTCCCACGCCGAGGTTGAAAAGAACGACATTGAGGACGACTTGCCGCTGGCGATCTTTCTCGCGCGGCAGGTAGTAGAACGCGCTCATCCCCACGCCGAGCAGCAACAGGCTCTGCGCGGAGCCGGAGATCAGGAAAGCCTGCTTGTAGAGCCCGAAATCGAAGCGCGGGAGCACGCGGACCAGGCAGAGCGGGATGAAAACGCTGAAGGCAAAACCCAGAGTCTTGGCGGACAGCAACCAGAACGCCTGTGAAGTGAGGCTAGACTGGGAGCCTGCCGGACCTCTCATGACCGGGGGCCGGGTAGAGGGCGGCCAGGACTCAGAGAGCGCCGCGGGGGGACTCCGCTTATGAGAGCGCACAACCGTAACTCGTCAGTGTGCGTCTGCATGGAGCTTGGAACAAAAATCAGCCCTAGTCTATCACACGCACCGCCATAGATCCGAATATCCGCCGCGGCCGTGGCAGCGGTTCCCGGAGGGCAACGGCGGGTGCGCCGGCCTGGGGCGGAGTTAGCGCGTAACCGCGATATTAGGGGAGGTCGAAATGACTCGATTGGCTGCATCGCGGTATTTCACGCGGTAGTAGACCACGCGCTGGGAGATGGCCGGGAGCACGACCGTGCAGCCGGACGCGCAACTGAGGCCGTCATAGGATTCGATGGCCGCGTAGGAGAAGGGCCTGGCCGGATCCAGGGTGCCGCGGTTGGCGACGCAGGCCTCGGCCCGCCGGGTGCAATGGAAGTCCGGGTCGTAGCCGAACTCGACCACCACGTTGTCGGTACCTGACGGGAGCTGGTCCTTGGAGACGGTTACTTCCACCGGGACGAAGGTGCTGCGATCGATAGAGTCGTTCTGGGCCGGCCAAGCGGGCTGGCGCAGGAGGGCCACCTGCATGCTGCCGTCCGGTAACGGCCCGACATCGGCCAGCAGGGCTCGTCCGTCCGGCAGCGCGGCGGCCGCCCAATATTCGCCTCCGCCGCGGTAGCTGGTCAACCCGCGCGAGATGACGCGAGTGTTCCGCCCCACTGGATCGCTGTGCGTGACGTCCATCTGCACGATGCTCTGCAAGGCCGAGATCTGGTGGGTCAGGCAAATGTCCTTGTTGCTGGAGCTGAAGCGGCTGGAGGTGCAGTAGGGATAAGTGATGCCGGGAGCGTTGAAGTAGACGTCGCCCGCGGCCGAACCCGGGTAGCACTCGCCGTCCTGCAAAGCGACGCAGAACTTGAAATTGTCGCTGGCGTCTCCGCCGATGCCGGGCCAATCGCGCGGGATTTGTCCCGGACGGCTGATCTCGGCCAGGACCTGTCCGCCCGAGGAAGCGGCCAGCGCCACACGCTTGTACGCTTTGATCAGACTTA
>JBEKLW010000435.1:0-3219 GCA_050008815.1 Bryobacteraceae bacterium | reverse complement strand
GGCCGGACGATGTCGATGCTGCCCTTGAAGTAGGCGCCGTCCTCGATCACGATGCCGCCGGTCTTGATGTCGCCAATCAGCTTGGCGTCCTTGCGGATATCGATCTTGTCCACCACCTCGACGTCGCCATTGACGCTGCCCAGCACGACCACCTCGCGAGCGCGGATGGAGGCTTGCAGCTTGGCATGCGGGCCGATGGTCAACCGGTGCTCGGGCACTTCGACGGTGCCTTCCATCTCACCGTCCAAATACAGGTCTTCGCGGCTCAGGATCTCGCCTTTGATCATCACGGACTTGCCGATTGCCGCAACGCCGCGGGCCAAGTCGGCGGCCGCTGGTTTCGGAGCGGCGGAGGCCGAAGCCGACTCCCGGCTGGCTTCCATCGGAGGGGCCGCGGGGGTCGCCTGTGGCCTGGGGGCGGCGTCATCGTCCCTGCGTTTGTTCCACATTCAGTATGTCTCCCTCTCGCTGCTGAGACCCGGCCAGGACGTCAAGAGACGCCTGGGGCTCTCATCCTCGGATCTCTCTATACTATATGCCAGCCCGCTGCGATGCAATGGTTTAGCGGGAGAAGTGGCCGTAATCCGTCTGTAAGCCGGCGCAGCCTCCGTCTTGTGGCGCGAACTTTGCCGTCCTTTGGCATCCGCAATCGGACAGTTTGCCGCGTCGGCTTCAGCCGACGTCTTCCCGGGCCTGTCAGCGCACTCGCCCTGCGTCGCCAGGAGTGGCGACGCGGCACGCTGAAGCGCGCGCTACGACAACAGCCGACCCGGCTTTCAGACGGATCACGGCCGAGCGGGAGGAGTGCCGCGGGTGCACGGCCGCTTGGCGGCGGCGTGCTAGAATCGGCGCCATGTCCACCACCGGCCCGCATGAGCTGGCCGCGCACCTGCCCGCCGACGAGATCCGGCGGTTCCACGAAGTGCTGGCGCGCGGCGGCTACAACGAGGAAGGCCTGGTCGGGACGCTCGGGCCGATCCAGCTCCCGACGCTGCTGCGGCGCGACCGCGCCCACTTCCGGCACCTGACCCGCCGCGGCCGCCCGCTGGATCTCCAGATCCGCCTGTTCCTGCTCGGTATGCCTCTCACGCTTGAGGAGGCGCGGGCGGCGCTCGAGCCGGTCGGGTTGGAGGAATGGGCGCGCGCCGGGCTGGTCGGTGTTCAGGGCGGGGAGGTCCGGGGGCTGGTGCGGATCATGGCCTTCCGCAAGCTGCTGCTGGCCTCCGATCAGCTCGAGGCGCCGGGAACGATCGGCCGGCCCGACCTGGTGATGGGCATCACCGCCAGCACCTCCGCGCTGGCCGATTCCGCCGTCCCGCGCCCCTCGCGCTCGACGCTCGACCTCGGCACCGGCAGCGGCGTTCAGGCCTTCCTGGCGGCCGCCTGGAGCGAGCGCGTGTGGGCGGTGGACCGCTCGGCGCGCTCCATCAACTTCGCCCGCTTCAATGCCGCGCTGAACGGCGTCGCCACGCCGGTCGAGTTCCTGGAGGGCGACGGCTTCGAGCCGGTGCGCGGCCAGACGTTCGACCGGATCCTCTCGAACCCGCCTTTTGCCGTGAGCCCGTCGTTTCGCTATCTCTACCGGGACAGCGGGATGGAGGGCGACGCCTTTGCGCGCGGCATCATCGAGAACGCGGCGCGCTGTCTCAACGAAGGCGGCTACTGCCAGATCGTCTGCGACTGGGCGCACGTGGCCGGCGAGGACTGGAAGGAGCGCTTGCGGGCGTGGTTCGACGGCAGCGGGTGCGACGCCTGGGTCATGCGCACCGATACGCAGGAGGCGGCCGAGTACGCCCACGTCTGGATCCGCGACACCGAGCACACCGGCGAAGAGGAGACCGACCGGCAGTATGGAGAGTGGCTCGCCTACTACGCCCGCCAGCGCATCGAGGCCATCAGCACCGGCCTGATCGCCATCCGCAAGGCGGGCGCAAAGCCCAACTGGGTGCGGATCGAAGACGGGCCGCAGAGCACCTCGGGGGAGTTCGGCGAACACGTCGCGCTGGGATTCGAGCTGGGCGACTTCCTCCAGCGGGTGGCCTCGGACGAGGCGTTGCTGGAGGTCAGGCTGAAGGTGGAGCCCTCGGCCCGGCTGGACCACGTGTGCGAGTGGGAGGAGGCCTCCTGGCGCATCCGCTCGGCCAAGATCCGGCTGGCCGGCGGCCTGCAATACGAGGCCAACATCGACCTGCGGCTGGCGGGCATGGTGGCGCTGTGCGACGGCCTGCGCACCGTGCGCGAGGTGCTGGCGCACACGGCCCAGGCGCTCGGCGCCGACCTCGACCGCATCACGCCCAACTGCCTGGCCCTGACGCGCCAGCTCATCGAGCGCGGCTTCCTGCTGCCAGTGGCGGGCTGACGCTCCGGCCCCGGGCGCCGGTAAACGGCCCGCAGGACGGGATCAGAACTACGCCGCCCGCGGCGGGGCGGCATTCCGTGCCCGCACGGAGACCTCTTCCACCGGCACTTCGCACTCGCAGCAATCGCTGCACCGCAGGCACTTCCGGCAGATGTGGTTGGGGCAGGCGTCCTTGGTGCACCAGACGCAGATCCGCCAGGAGGGCTCGCCGCAGATGGTGCAGGTGAACGTGCGTGGCTCGCTCACCGGCGCACCTCCTTCCCCGGTGGGCTGGTGGCGGGGGCGCCGGGCTGGCGCGAGATGAAGGCGCGGCATCGCTGCGCCTCCTGATCCACGATCTTGAACTGCTGCTCGCGGTCGGCGGCCAGCTCGATGAGATACTGGCGCAACCGGTCGCGGTCGGCCGTGATGTCGTTGACGAGGCCCTGGAGGAGGTCCGCCACGGCGGGGTTCTGATACTTGCGCGCGGCCGCGGTAATCGAGCCCAGCAGCACGTCCAGAGACTGCATGCGCAAGAAGGCATCCAGGGCCGCCGTGAGCTTCTCGGGCTGATCCGCCAGCGCCTGGGCCGAGCCGGTCAGGTAGCCGATCTCGGCGCTTGCGCGCCGCCACTGCTCCACGTAAGCGGCAGGCGCTCCGTGTTCGACCCAGTCGGCGGGCTGGAGCTGCTCGAGCACGGGTTGGATGCGCTGGAGGTGGCCGGTCAGCGCGGCCATCTGCTTTCGCACCTCCCATTCCGGCGGAATGCCGCCGGGCTGCGCCAGGGCGGCGGAGACACTCAGCCAGAGCGTGGAGGCGCAGAGAATCCGGGAGCGCATAACCACTCTCAGTTTCGCACGCCCGAACGCGGGCGGGTTATG
>JBEKLW010000434.1:0-3223 GCA_050008815.1 Bryobacteraceae bacterium | reverse complement strand
ATCAATGTGCGCCTGGATCGGGGAGCGTACGGCGCCGCGCTGCTCACCGGCGGCCCCGGGGAGGAAAAGCCGGAGGCTCCCGCCAAGGTCATTGTCGAGCACACCAACATCAATCCCAACAAGGCGGCGCACATCGGCCACCTGCGCAACGCGGTGCTCGGCGACACCTTCGTGCGCATGCTGCGGGCGCGCGGCCGGACGGTCGAGGCGCAGAACTACATCAACAACACCGGCGTGCAAGTGGCCGACGTGGTGGCGGGGTTTCACCACCTGGAGCGCAAGAGCGTGGAAGAGGTCGAGCGCATGATCGCCGATCCCGAGCTGCGCTTCGACTACGTTTGCTGGGACCTCTACGCGCGCGTCGGCAGGCATTACCAGGAGAACCCGCCCGCGCTGGCCTGGCGCGCGGAGACGCTGCACGCGATCGAGGCCGGCCAGGGCGAGCTGGCGCGCCTGGCGCACACGATTTCCGACGCCATCGTCCGCCGCCACCTGGCCACCATGTGGCGGCTCGGCATTGTCTACGACGTGCTGCCGCGCGAGAGCGAGATCCTGCACTTGCAGTTCTGGGCCACGGCCTTCGAGCTGCTGAAGCAGCGCCGGGCGATTTACCTCGAAAGCGAGGGCAAGAACGCCGGCTGCTGGGTGATGCCGGGCGCGGCCTTCTCCGGCGACGCCGAAAGCGAAGACAGCAAGGTGATCGTGCGCTCCAACGGCACGGTGACCTACGTGGGCAAGGACATCGCCTACCAGCTCTGGAAGTTCGGCCTGCTGGGCAAGGATTTCTGCTACCGGCCGCTGATGACCTACCCCAATGGCCACCAGGCGTGGGTGAGCGCGGAGACGCCCGAGCCCGGAAGCCCGGCGCCTCGCTTCGGCCACGGCGAGGAGGTCTACAACGTCATCGACTCGCGGCAGAGCTACCTGCAAGACGTGGTCGCCGCCGGCCTCCGCCAGCTCGGCTTCACCGCGCAGGCCGAGCGCTCCATCCACTTCGCCTACGAGATGGTGGCGCTTTCGCCGCGAAGCTGCGCCGCGCTCGGCATTGAGCTTTCGGAAGAAGACCGCCGGCGGCCCTATGTCGAGATGTCCGGCCGCAAGGGCCTGGGAGTCAAGGCCGACGACCTGATCGACCAGCTCATCCAGGAGGCGCTCGCGGAGGTCGCCTCGCGGCACGCCGAGGAGCGCCCCGAAAAGCAGCGCGAGATCGCCGCCCAGATCGCCATCGGTGCGCTGCGCTACTTCCTGCTCAAGTACACGCGCAACGCCGTCATCGCCTTCGACTTTCAGGAAGCGCTGAGCTTCGAGGGCGAGACCGGGCCTTACGTCCAGTACGCCGCCGTGCGCGCCGGCAGCATCTGGCGCAAGCTCCAGGAGCGCGGGGAGCGGATTCCGGAGTTTTCCGCCGAGCTCTCCGCTGAAACCATGCGGCGCGAGCTCGCTTGCGAGGATTTCTGGCAACTGCTGCTGGCGGCCTCGAAGGCCGATGCCGCCATCGCCAAGGCGGTGGTCGCCGGCGAGCCGGCCCACCTCGCCAAGTACGCCTTCACCCTGGCCCAGACGTTCAACAATTTCTACCACCTGTATCCGGTCATCACCGAGGAGAAGCGCGAGTGCAAGGTCTTCCTGCTGTGGCTCACCGGCTACGTCCGGCAGCAGCTCGAGCGCACGCTGGCGGTGCTGGGGATTCCCCTCCCCGAATACATGTGATCACCGCGGAGACGCAGAGACCGCGGAACGAAGAAGGCCTTCCGTAATCCGTCCGCAAACCGGCGCGGCCTCCACTTTGTGGCGCGAACTTCAGTTTGCCGCGTCGGCTTCAGCCGACGCCTGGCAGACTCCTTCCCGGGCCTCTCCCCGCACTCGCCCTGCTCTGCGTCCTGGGCGTCTCTGCGGTTAAATAAAGGCATGAACTCCTTCTCTGCGATGACAACTCTGCGCGTGGGCGATCACGAATTCGTCATCTACTCACTGGGGGCGCTGGAAAAGGCGGGCGTGGCCAACATCTCGCGCCTGCCCTACTCGATCCGCGTGCTGCTGGAGAACCTGCTGCGGCACGAGGACGGCCGCACCGTCCAGGCCGGCGACATCGAGTTCGTGGCCCGCGGCGAGGGCGCCGGGACGCGGGAGATCAGCTTCATGCCCGCGCGCGTCCTGCTCCAGGACTTCACCGGCGTGCCCTGTGTGGTCGATCTGGCCGCGATGCGGGACGCGCTGCAAGCCCTGGGCAGCGACCCCCAGCGCGCCAACCCGCTCATCCCGGCCGATTTGGTGATCGACCATTCGGTGCAGGTGGATGAATATGGCACGGCGCAGGCATTCTCAGTCAACGCCCTGCTGGAGTTTGGGCGCAACCAGGAGCGCTACGCGCTGCTGCGCTGGGGCCAGTCGGCCTTCCGCAACTTCCGCGTCGTGCCGCCGGGCACCGGGATCGTCCACCAGATCAACCTCGAGTACCTCGCCCCGGTGGTGTTCACCGGCGAGCGCGATGGCCGGCGGCTGGCCTGCCCGGACAGCCTGGTGGGCACGGATTCGCACACCACCATGATCAACGGCCTGGGCGTGCTGGGCTGGGGCGTGGGCGGCATCGAGGCCGAGGCCTGCATGCTCGGCCAACCCGTCTCGATGCTGCTGCCGCCGGTGGTCGGCTTCAGGCTTCACGGCAGCCCGCCGGCGGGCACAACCGCCACCGACCTGGTGCTCGCCGTCACCGAAATCCTGCGCAAGAAGAAAGTGGTAGGCAAGTTCGTCGAGTTCTTCGGGGAGGGCGTGAGCGTGCTCTCCCTGGCCGACCGCGCCACGGTCGCCAACATGTCACCCGAATACGGCGCCACGATGGGCTTCTTCCCGGTGGACGCCGAGACCATCCGATACCTGCGTCTGACCGGTAGGCCGCCGGAGCTGATCGAGCTGGTCGAGGCCTACACCAAGGAGACGGGCCTGTTTCGCACCGACGAGGCGCCCGCGCCGGTGTTCTCCGAGGTGGTCGAGCTGGACCTGGGAACGGTCAGGCCCTCGCTGGCCGGCCCCAAGCGCCCGCAGGACCGGCTGAACCTGCCCGATGTGAAGAAGAACTTCGCGGCGTTCCTCGGCGCCGAGCCGCGGCGCGTGGCCGTGCGTTTGGAAGGCGTGGAAGCGGAGATCGGCGACGGCACGGTGGTGATCGCCGCCATCACAAGCTGCATCAATACCTCGAATCCCTCGGTGATGCTGGGCGCGGGGC
>JBEKLW010000433.1:0-3252 GCA_050008815.1 Bryobacteraceae bacterium | reverse complement strand
ACTCGGCGTCCTTGCGGCGCTCTGGGGTGTGGATGCATTGGTTGCGATGGCCCCGAGCAACCTGCCACGCCTCCAGGATGTCGCGGTAAACCTGCCCGTTCTGTCCTTCACATTCGCTCTTTCGGTGGCAGTTGCGGCCGCACTCGGCATCTTCACGGCGCTGCGTGCAACCTCCCGAGACCTCCAGGGGGCGCTGGTGGAACGCGGCCAGGGACACACGGGCACATTGCGCGGCCAGCGTCTCAGCCGCACCGTTATTGCCGCACAGATGGCGATTACGGTGGTACTGCTGGCCGGCGCCGGGCTGCTGGGCCGGAGCCTTCTGCGCGTGCTCGCGATTGATCCCGGCTTCCGCACTGAACACATTCTGACCATGGACCTTGCAATGCCATCCGTCGAAAAGGACGCGCAAAAAGTCCAACGGGTGGAATTCCTGAGCGAACTGTTCTCGCGGTTACGCGCAGTTCCGGGCGTCCTGGAAGTCGGCGGCGTTGACGGCCTGCCCTTGATGACCGGCTTGCCCGACGGCATCTATGTTTTGATGAACCCACAAGAGAAACTGCCGCCCATGGAGGACCTCGAGCGAATGTTCCATGATTCCACACGCACCGGCGATGCCGACTATGGTGTAGCGAGCGAGGGCTATTTCCGTGCGCTAGGCATTCCCCTGCGGCGTGGCCGGCTCTTCGACCAGCGCGACACGATGGATGCGCCGCACGTGGCGCTCATTAGCGAGTCGCTGGCGCGCGAAAAGTGGCCGAACACGGATCCGCTGGGCCGGACAATCGAGTTTGGCAACATGGATGGGGACCTGCGCTTTCTCACCGTCGTGGGGGTTGTGGGTGATGTCCGGGAAGACAGCTTGGAAAGAAGACCGAACCCGACCATCTACGTAGATTACCGGCAACGGCCCCAGGCCATGAATGCCACCGGAAGCTTCACCGTGGTGATGCGCACGGTGGCAGACCCCAGCATCGTTTCTTCCGCCGCGCGGCAGATTGTACGCGGCCTCGATCCCAATGTTCCGCCCAACTTTAGTACCTTCACCGAGGTTTTTTCCGCTTCGCTCATGACACGCCGCTTCAACCTGACGCTGGTGGGGGTCTTCGCCGTGACAGCTCTGCTGCTGGCTGTGGCGGGGATCTACGGTGTGATGGCTTATTCAGTGGCGAGGCGCACACACGAGGTGGGGGTTCGGATCGCGCTCGGAGCTAGCGCGCCAGATGTCTTGCGGCTTGTGCTCAGCCAGGGACTGCTGACCACTGCGGTTGGCCTGGCGATTGGAATTGCCGGCTCGTTCGTCCTGACTCGCGCCATGCAGTCGCTGCTGTTTGGGGTGAGCGCGACTGATCCGGTTACGCTTGCCGGAGTCGCCTTGCTGCTTGGTTTTGCGGCGCTTTTGGCCAGTTACATTCCCGCGCGCCGGGCCACTAAGGTCGATCCCATGGTGGCGCTGCGCTATGAATGAAGCTGTCAGCTATCAGCCCTCAGCAGTCAGCTTTGAGAGAAGGCATCGGCTGCTCGCTGATAGCTGAAAGCTGACGGCTGATAGCTTGTCCTTTAGATGAATCAATGACTCGATGCGAGGGAGACGATGAATACCCTGCTCCAAGACCTGCGCTACGGCTTGCGCATGCTGGCCAAGAACCCCGGCTTTACCGCCGTGGCGGTACTGACCCTGGCGCTGGGCATCGGCGCGAACACCGCCATCTTCACTGTCGTGAACGGCATTTTACTGCGGCCACTATCGTTGCCGCAGCCGGAGCGACTCATCTGGCTCTGGCACTCCTTCCTCCCTCCAAACAGCGGCTTCGGTTCGGTCTCTTACCTGGACTTGGTGGACTGGCAACAGCAAAACACGGTTTTTAAGGGCCTGGCAGCTTTCTACAACAGCAGCTTCAACCTGAAAGGAAAAAGTAGTCCGGAGCGCGTGCCAGGCGCGTTGGTCTCCGCGAATTTCTTCGCCGTGATGGGCGTGGGGCCAAAATTGGGCCGGGGGTTTCTGCCCGAAGAAGACAAACCCGGGGGGCCGCGGGTGGCGGTGTTGGATGAATCGCTCTGGCGAACCGAATTTGGCGCCGACCCCAACATCGTGGGGCGTACCATTTCCTTGAACGAGGAAAGCTATACGGTGGTGGGTACCGTGCCTGCAAGCTTCCGGTTTCCCAGTTCGCAGGTCTGGGCGCCGCTTGTGCCGGACAAGATGATGCTCAATGCGCGCGGCAACAACATGCTGCAAGTCGTCGGGCGACTCAAGGCGGGCGTTAGCCTGGAGCAGGCTCAGGCCCAGATGGACGTGATCGCCGCCCATCTGGCGAAACAGTACCCGGACACTAATTCGCATCGAGGCGTGAGGATGCGTCGGGTGCAGGACGCCATGACGGGTGACGTCCGGCAAGACCTGTTGGTGCTTCTCGCGGCAGTGGCGTTCGTCTTCCTGATCGCCTGCGCGAACGTGGTGAATCTGCTGCTCACGCGGGCCACGGCACGACAGCGTGAATTTGCGATCCGCCTGGCGCTGGGTGCGGGTCGACGGCGTCTAGTTCGGCAATTCCTCACCGAGAGCCTTCTGCTGGCACTTTGCGGCGGAGCCCTGGGTTGGCTGCTGGCGGCTTGGGGAGTCCATCTCCTGGTTGCCCTGAAGCCTGCCAACCTGCCCCGCTTAGAGGATATCCGTCCGGACGCTGGAGTGTTAGCGTTCACGGGCGTCGCTTCGGTGCTTGCGGCAGCAGCTCTGGGTCTGGCGATGGCGCTCAAGGCCTCGGGACTGAACATGCAAGGAGCGCTCAAGGAAGGGGGAACCGGCCTGGGTGGCGGGAAGCGGCACCGCCGGGCGCGCGATCTGCTCGTGATTGCCGAAATAGCCCTTTCGCTGGTCCTGCTGATCGGTGCGGGCCTGTTGATCGAGAGCTTATGGCAACTCCGGCAAGTGGACCCCGGCCTAAGAGTCGAGCACGTCCTCAGCATGCGTCTCGCTTTGCCAGAATCGAAATACACGCCTCAACATCCGACTTCTTCGTTCTATCAACCGGTCCTCGAAAAGGTTGCGGCTCTTCCGGGAGTTCAGGCAGCGGGTCTCATCACCCTACTACCCTTGCAGGACTCCTGGACCAATGGCGACTTCGAAATCGAAGGCCGCGCGAACATGGACAACGGCTCTGGGACAGCGGAAATTCGGGCCGTGAGCTCGGACTACTATCGGGCGATGGTAGTCCCTCTGATCCGGGGGCGGTATTTCTCACTGGACGACAC
>JBEKLW010000432.1:0-3255 GCA_050008815.1 Bryobacteraceae bacterium | reverse complement strand
CGACAGCCTGGCCTGGCTGGAGCTGTACCACGTCTGGAAGCGGCTGGGGTTTCCCGAGGCGCGGACCCTGAGCGCGCGCGAGGCGCACGCGATGCTGATCCTGGAGCAGGAATCCGAGGCGGACCGTGAACGGGACTGACGCGATGCTGGAACGCGTGCTGGCGGGCGGCGGCGGCCGCGGGGCGAGCGATATCGTCGCCGAAGTGGTGAATCAACTCGGCGGCGGGAAGTCCGATGCGAGCACGCTGCTGGCAACGCAACTGGAGCAGGTGCGAATGGCGAGCCAGACGCAGGCCGAGGCGGTGCTAGAGAACACGCTGGCGGTGATGTCGAACACGACCGCGCAGACCAGCAGCAGCGGCGGCGGGGGAAGCTCGGCGCTGAAGACCGCGGGCGAGGTCGCCTGGAAGGTGCTGGGCAGCGGGCTGGGACTATCTCCGTTGATCAGCGGCCTGGTGAAGCTGTTCGGTGGCGGGCAGACGACCGAGGAGCCGCCGCCGCTAACGGTCTACGAGCCGCCGCAGCCGCTGCGGCTGGAAGGCAGCGTTCTGCGGCAGGCCGGGGAAACCGAGTGGAGCGCGCCGGAGCCGGCGGGGCAGGGGAGAGCGGTCCCGGTGACGATGCCGCAGGTCACCATCCAGGTGAGCGCGATGGACAGCCAGTCGTTCCTGGACCACAGCGACGACATCGCGCGCGCGGTGAAGCAGGCAATGCTGAACTCGAACGCGCTGAACGATGTTGTGAACGAGCTCTGACGATGGCAGCCTTCCCGAAGCTGAAGACCGGCGCGGTGGCGCAGTACCCGGCGGCGCGCAGCCTGGCGTACGCGACCGATGTGCACCGGTTCCTGGACGGAAGCGAGCAAAAGTACCGCGTGCGCGGGCAGCCGGCGCGGCGGTGGGGGATCCGGCTGGAGCTGCTCGACGATACGGAGCTGGCGGCCATCGAAGAGTTCTTCGTGGCGCAGCAAGGGCGCTACGGGTCGTTTTCGTTCGAGGACCCGTGGGACAGCACGCTCTATTCGGATTGCAGCTTCGAGCAGGACGAGGTCGCCATCGAGCTGACCGGCGAGCGGCGCGGCCGGCTGCGGCTGGTGATCCGAAGCAACGAGGGATGAGATGCTCTACTTCCCGCAACTCTCCACCGGCTCAACCGCGCAGTTCCCGTGTCTGAAGAGGATCCGAGAGCGGACGGTGGCGACCGAGGCCGAGGACGGCAGCGTGGTCAAGCTGTTCGACCCGGGCGGGTCCGCGGTGGAGTGGGAGCTGGAACTGGACGGCCTGAGCGGAGAGGAGTGGGCTGCACTGGAGGGGTTGTTCCAGAACGCGGAGGGCCGCGCTGGCAGTTTCGTGTTTCTCGACCCGCTGGGGAACCTGCTTTCCTGGAGCGAGGAACTGGCGGCAACCGCCTGGGAGAAAGCGGGCACCGTGGGGCTGACCGGCGGAGTGAGCGATCCGCTGGGCGGGTCGAGCGCCACGCGCGCGACGAGCAGCGGCGCGCAGGGATGGATTGAGCAGGCCATCGCGGCGCCGGGCTCCTATCAGTATTGCCTGAGCGTGTATGCCCGCAGCGACACGGCGCCCACGGTGACGCTGTACGAACGCGCGGGCGCGGAGACGGCGAACTTGCGGTTCGCACTCGCGCCCGCGTGGCGGCGGCTGGAGTTCCCGTGCAAGCTGGCGCAGGCGGCCGAGACGGTGACGTTCGGGGCGCGGCTGGAGGCGGGGGCAACGGTAGACCTGTTCGGGTTCCAGGTGGAGGCCCAGACCGGGGCATCGGCATACAAGCGGACGGGCGCCCGCTCGGGCGTGTATGCGAACGCCTGCTTCGCGGTTGACGTGCTGGAGATGAGGAGCGAGGGGCCGGGGGCGTATTCGTGCGCGGTGCGGATTAGGGCGCGGTGAGGGCGGGGGGCGCCAAGCGTCGGCAGGAGTGCCGACGCGGCACGCACGAGTGCGTGCGCTACGGCGCGGTGCGAATTAGGGCGCGGTGACCGCGGGGGCGGAGCCGGACCTGGCGGTCCGGCGCGGGCGTGGCCGCCCGCCCCACATGGGTAGGCGGCTCCGCCGCAGAGGCGGTGCGGTGCTGACGAGGGGGCGCCAAGCGTCGGCAGGAGTGCCGACGCGGCACGCATGAGTGCGTGCGCTACGGCGCGGTGCGGGTTAGGGCACGGTGACAGTGGGGAGCCGGACCTGGCGGTCCGGCGCGGGCGTGGCCGCCCGCCCCACAGCGGTGGACGCCTGCCCCACAGGGACTAAGGCCGGATGGCGACAATCAACGAGCTCAAGGAACTGGACCTCACCGAGACGCCACTATTGCTGTTCGAGTGCACCCTCAGCTCGGGGCTGGTGGAGCGCTGGAGCACGCACGCCGTGGAGCTGGAGGGGCAGCAGTACGAAGCGCGCGTGCTGCGGCACGACCTGTTCGAGATCAGCGCGGGGTTTGAGGGCGGCATCGACGCGCTGGCGAAGATCTCGATCTGGCTGGCGAACGCCGACTCACGGTTTTCCGAGATCGAGCGCAGCGTGGGGTGGAAGGGGGCGCGGGTCACGGCGCGCTTCGCGTTCTTCGACCTGCGGCAGGGCACGGCGGCATCCGAGGCGGTGACGCTGTTCCGAGGCATCGCGGACTCGCCGGACGAGATCACGGAATCGACGCTGCGGCTGACGGTGATGAACAGCCTGAACCTCCAGCGGGTGTGGCTGCCGGAAGCGCGCGTGGAGCGCCGGTGCCCGTGGAAGTTTCCGACGGGGACTGAGCAGCGGACCGGGGCGGCGCAGGGAGGGAGCGAGGGGAAACACTCGCCGTTCTACCGCTGCGGGTACTCGGCGGACCGGCCGGATGGCGCGGGGAACCTGGACGGCGAAACGCCGTACGCGGCCTGCGATCGGACGCGAGCGCAGTGCCAAGCGCGGGGGATGTTCGACCAGGACGGCGCGCAGCGCGCGACGCGGCGGTTCGGCGGGATCGAATTCGTGCCGCCGGCGACCCTGGTGCGGAGCTACGGCGAGCGGGGGCGGCACGTCTCGGAACCCGTCGAGAACCGGGCCCGGTACAACGACTTCGTTCCGCTGATCTACGGCACGGTCTGGTACGGGCCGCTGATCGTGTTCTTGAAGAACGACGGCAACCTGACACGGATGGAAGTCCTGCTGGGGATGGGCGAAATCGAGAGCGTGCTGAAGGTGCTGGTCAACGACGTGGATATCCCGCTAGGGCAAGCGGGACGTGACATGACCGCGACCGGATGGTTCA
>JBEKLW010000431.1:0-3259 GCA_050008815.1 Bryobacteraceae bacterium | reverse complement strand
GGCACCGGCGCCGGCTTCGAGTTCGAGAAGACCAAGCGCGGGAGCATCGCCGCCACCAAGTTCCACGTGCTCGGCGGTGACCACCAGCGCCATCGCCGCCTTTCGCACATCCTGGAGATCGTCGGCGCCGCCGCCCTGCCCGGGCGGGTAAAGCAGAATGCCGCGGCGATCTTCCGCCGCTTGGCCGAGGTCGAGGCCGCCGTCCACGGCGTACCGGTGGAACACGTTCACTTCCATGAGGTCGGAGCGGTGGATTCGATCTGCGACATCGTTGGCGCCTGCCTGGGCTTCGAGCTGCTCGGCATCGAGGAGATCCACTCCTCGCCGCTGAATCTCGGCAGCGGCACCGTCCAGACCGAGCACGGCGTGCTGCCCGTTCCCGCTCCGGCCACCGCCGCCCTCTTGCAGGGCCAGCCGGTTTACGCGCGCGGCCCCGAGGTCGAGCTGACCACCCCGACCGGCGCCGCCATCGCCGCCGCGCTGGCCTGCCGCTTCGGCGCCATGCCGCCCATGCGCATCTCGGCCGTGGGTTACGGAGCCGGCGGCCGCGACCTCCCCGAGCAGCCCAACGTGCTCCGCGTCCTCATCGGCGAGAAGTCCGGCGCGAGCGAAGCCACCATGGTTTCCGTCCTCGAGGCCAACATCGACGACTCCAGCCCCGAGGTGCTCGGCTTCGCGCTCGAGCGCCTGCTCGGCGCAGGCGCGCTGGATGCCACGCTCACGCCGCTCATCATGAAGAAGGGCCGCCCCGGCGTGCTGCTGCGCGTCATCGCGCGGCCCGAGGACCAGGAGGCCCTGGCCCAGCTCGTCTTCGCCGAAACTTCGACGCTCGGCCTGCGGGTCTACCCCGCCGAGCGCCGCGTCCAGGCGCGCAGCATCGTCGAGGTCTCGACGCCGCACGGCAAGGTTCGCGTCAAGGTCTCCGCCGATGGCCGCTACGCGCCGGAGTACGAAGATTGCCGCCGCCTGGCGCTCGCGACCGGCGTGCCCCTCCAACAGATCATCGCCGCCGCCAATATCGCTTACTCGACATGCAGACGAAATACTACCTGACCACGCCCATTTACTACGTCAACGCCGCGCCGCACATAGGCCACGCCTACACCACCATCGTCGCGGACGCGATCAAGCGGTTTAAGGCCATGCAGGGCTATCGCGCCGTCCTCACCACCGGCTCGGACGAGCACGGCGTCAACGTCGAGCGCGCCGCCCAGCGCGTCGGCAAGAGCCCCAAGGAATATTGCGACGTCATCGCGGCCGAGTTTCAAAAACAGTGGGAGCTGCTTGGACTGGGAGTCGATCGGTTCCAGCGCACCACCAGCCCGCAGCACGCCCGCGTCGTCCAGGACCTCTTCGAGCGCTGCCGCCGGAACGGTTACATCTACAAGGGCTCTTACACCGGGCAGTACTGCATTTACGACAACCTCTACGTCAACGACGCCAAGCCCGGCGACCCCTGCCCGGACTGCGGCCGCCCCACCGAGACCATCACCGAGCAGAACTTCTACTTCAAGCTCTCGGCGTTCCAGGACCGGCTGCTGGCGCTCTACAGCGAGCACCCCGAGTTCATCCAGCCCGAAACCCGCCGCAACGAGGTCATCGCCTTCGTGAAGGAGGGCCTCAAGGACCTCTCCATTACGCGCACCAACATCACCTGGGGCATCCCCGTCGTCGGCGAGGCGCCGCACGTCTTCTACGTCTGGTTCGACGCGCTGAGCACGTACATGAGCGCGGTCGAAGGGGAAGACCTGTGGCCCGCCGACCTCCACCTCATCGGCAAGGAGATCGTCCGCTTCCACGCCATCTACTGGCCGGCCTTCCTGATGGGTGCAGACCTGCCGCTGCCCAAGCGCATCTTCGCCCATGGCTGGCTGCTGTTCGAAGAGAGCAAGATGAGCAAGTCGCGCGGCAACATCGTGCGCCCGGAGCCGATTCGCCGGGTGGTGGGCACAGACTGCCTGCGCTACTTCCTGCTGCGGGAGGTCGTCTTCGGCCAGGACGGCAGCTTCAGCTACGACGCGCTCGTCGGCCGCTACAATTCCGACCTGGCCAACGGCCTCGGCAACCTCGCCAGCCGCACCCTGACCATGATCCAGAACTACTGCGGCGGGCAGATTCCCGCCGCCGGCGGCGACGCGGCTCTCGCCCAACTCGCTGGGCAGACCGTATCGGGCTTCCTGGCCGCGTTCGAGAACTTCGAGTTCTCCAAGGGCCTGGAGGCCGTCTGGGCGCTGCTCTCGGCCACCGACAAGCACATCGTCGAGCAGGCGCCCTGGGCGCTGGTGAAGAATGGCGACGCGGCCTCGCTCGCCAAACTCCACTCGACGCTGTACAGCGCCGCCGAGGTTCTACGCATCGCCACCGTCCTGCTCGCGCCCGTCCTGCCCGACTCCACGGCCAGGATCTGGGCCCAGCTCGGCTTCCAGGAGCCCCTCGAATCCGTCCGGATCAATGACCTGCGCTGGGGCCAGCTCGCGCCCGGCCAGAGGATCGGCGAGATCGCGCCCGTCTTCCCGCGCATCGAGGCCTCCAAGGCCATCGCCGAGATGCGCCGCCTGGAGGAAGAGGAATCCGCCCGCCAGGCGGTGCTGGTCGGGAAGGCGCCCGCCGGCCAACCCGCCACGGCCGCGGCGGAGCTCTCGGCCACGATCACCATCGACGACTTCGCCAAGATCGATATGCGCGTGGGCCTGGTCCTGGAGGCCCAGCTCGTCAAGGGCGCCAGCAAACTCATCCAGCTCAAGGTGGACCTGGCCGAAGGCGAGCCGCGCACCCTGGTGGCCGGCATCGCCGAGGCCTACCAGCCCGAGCAGCTCGTCGGCCGCAAGGTCGTCATCGTGGTCAACCTCGAGCCGCGCAAGGTACGCGGCATCACTTCGAATGGCATGATCGTCGCGGCGTCGATCGAGGGCGGCAAGCCCGTGCTGGCCGGCTTCCTGGAAGACATCCCCATCGGCGCGCGGCTGAAGTAGTCATGCGGGTATGAAGCTGGTTGATTCCCACTGCCACCTGGATGACGTGCAGTTCGATGCCGACCGCGACGCCGTCCTCGAGCGCGCCCGCGCCGCTGGCGTTGAAATGCTCCTTGCGGTTGGCGCCGGCAGCGGCCCGCCCGATCTGGAGGCGGGCGTCCGCCTGGCGGAAACCTACCCGGGGTTGTTCGCCACCGTGGGCGTCCATCCTCACGATGCGGCCAAGGCCACGCCCGCCACCTTCGCGCGCCTGCGCCAGCTTCTCCAACACCCCCGGGTGATCGCGC
>JBEKLW010000430.1:0-3262 GCA_050008815.1 Bryobacteraceae bacterium | reverse complement strand
AGGCCGTTCATGCAGAAGTTGTTATCGTTGCGGATGCCGCGGCGGTTCTCCCACCAGCCGCCGTAGGCCAGGAACGTCTTCAGACCCGAGACCTGTTGCCGGTCTTCCGGCACCGGCTGCCGGATGCCCTGATCCACCCAGTCCCAGACGAACGCGCCGCGCGCATTCGTGCCCGAGTAGAAAATGTCCCAGTACTCGCGCAGGCCGCCGCTGGAGTTCCCCATGGCGTGCGAGTACTCGCACAGGATGAGCGGCATCTGGGGGCGCAGCTTCGCCAGCTCGACCAGGCGCGGCGGCGGCGGGTACATGAACGAGTTCAGGTCGGCGTTCGAGCCGCCGTTGGATGTGCTGCCCTCGTAGTGAAACGGCCGCGAGGGATCGCGTTGCTTCGTCCACCGGTAGCACGCCGCGGGGTTCGGACCGTCGCCCGACTCGTTGCCCATCGACCAGATGATCACCGAGGCGTGGTTCTTGTCCCGCTCCACCATCCGCTCGACGCGATCCAGATACATCGCTCCCCAAGCTGGATCGTTGCTCAATCGGTTCGCGGGGTCGTTGCCATAGCCGTGCGCCTCGATGTTGGCCTCGTCGATGACGTACAGGCCGTAACGGTCCGCCAGGTCGTACCAATCCGGATCATTGGGGTAGTGCGACGTGCGCACGGCGTTCACGTTGAACTGCTTCATGAGCCGGACGTCGCGGACCATCAGCTCGCGCGGCACATACTTGGCCGTGTCCGGGCTGTGCTCGTGCCGGTTCACGCCCTTAAAGATCACCGGCCAGCCGTTGATCAGAATGCGAGCGTCCCGGATCTCGATCTTGCGGAAGCCCACGTTCCAGGGGATCACCTCGAGGACGCGGCCGGCGGCGTCCTGGAGCGTGAGCAGCATCTGATAGAGCGATGGCGTCTCGGCGCTCCACTTTTGCGGGTTGGCAACCGGAATCACGAACTCAACCGCCGCCTCGCCGTTGGCCGCCAGCGCGACCTGCCTGGACTGCGGCGCGAAGACCGGCTGGCCGAGGGGGTCGAACAGCTCGAGCATCAGTGTGCCCGCGCCGGCTTGGCTGGAGTAATTCGCTGCGGCGGCCTTGACCTTCAGCGTGGCGTCCCGGTACGCGGCGTCCAAATCGGTCTGAACTTCAAAGTCGCGCACGTGCCGCTCGGCGGTGGACCATAGGTAGACGTCGCGGTAGATTCCGCTCAGGCGCCACATGTCCTGGTCCTCGAGGAAGGAGCCGTCACTGAAGCGGTAGACCTCCACCGCCAGCAGGTTCTCTCCCGGCCTCAGGTACTTCGTGATGTTGAACTCGGCCGGCGTGCGGCTGTCCTCGCTGTAGCCCGCCTTCCGCCCATTCACCCAGACGTAGAAGGCCGAGTCCACGCCCGCGAAGTGCAGGAACGTCTGCCGCCCGCTCCAGCCGTCCGGAAGCGTGAACGTGGTGCGGTAGGATCCCACGGAGTTTGGGTCGTGCGGCACCACGGGCGGCTGGTCCGCCCGCTGGGGAAAGGGGTAAATGATGTTGGTGTAGATGGGGATGTCGCAGCCGTGAAGCTGGTAGCTGGAAGGCACCGGGATCGTCTTCCAGGCCGCATCGCTGAAATCAGCGCGGTAGAAGTCCGCCGGGCGCGAGGCCGGGGTCGGCGCGCAGTGGAACTTCCACTGGCCGTTGAGCAGCTTGAACCAGGGCGAGCGGGCGCGGTCAGCCGTCCGGGCCAGGGCGGCCGTCGGGTAGGCCATCATCGTGGCGTGGGGCTTCTCGCGGTTTTGCTGAAGCACTGCGACGTTGTCCCACTCGGGCCGTCCATCCGCGGCCAGGGCAGCCGTCGCCAGCACGATCCAGAGAGAGAGCCGGGTAATGATCTTCACAATCTGATGTTGTATCAGAACGCCCGCAGGCGTGTGCCGCCACCCCGCCGGGGGCCCGGCTCAGGCCGTCTCATCATTGCCGCTCAGCATCTTCTGGACCGCCTGCACCAGAGTGGACGGCCGGAAGGGCTTGCGGATAAAAGCGAACTGCGCGATGAGGCTGGTGTCGGCGACTTCGTGCTCGGTGACGAAACCCGACATGAACAGCACGGGGAGTTCGGGGTTGCGCGCCACGATGTGGTTGGCGAGCTCCCCTCCATCCATCTCCGGCATCACGATGTCGCTGATGAGCAGCTCGATCCGCTCCGCGTGCGCGTCGAAAAGCCGCAGCGCCTGTTTCGGGCTGGTGGAGGTAAGAACCTGGAAGCCGCGCCGCTCCAGGACGGACTGTACCAGCTTCAACGCCATCGGTTCGTCATCTACCACCAGGATGGTTCGCATGGCCGAGCGGTACAGCCGGATTTAAGTTTACTCCAACCAGTTGACACGAATATGCGCGCCGGCTTTCCGCCGCGGTGGGCGATGGGCTACCTTGGTGAGTTGCCCCCGATGCCCGGCCGCGCCATGAACCGCCTGCTCGTCCTGGCCGCGGCGCTGTTGTTCTCCACCGGCGGCGCCGCCATCAAGGCCACTCTGTTCGGCCCCTGGCAGGTGGCCGGATTCCGTTCGGCGGTCGCGACCCTCAGCGTGTTCGCGCTGGTGGCGGGGGCGCGGCGCGGCTGGAGCTGGCGTGTGTTGCCGGCCGCGGCGGCCTACGCCTCGACGCTGATCCTCTTTGTGATGGCAACCAAACTCACCACTGCCGCCAACGCCATCTTTCTGCAATCGACTGCGCCGGTCTATGTCCTGCTGGCCGGGCCGCTGCTGCTGGGTGAGCGCGTGCGGCGCTCGGACCTCGCTTTTGCCGCGGTGGTGGCGTTCGGGCTCGCGCTGTTCTTCGTCAGCCGGGAAGGCGCGGTGGCGACGGCCCCGGATCCGCTCCGCGGCAACGTGTGCGCCCTGCTCTCGGGCGTGGCCTGGGCGGCCACCCTGATCGCCTTGCGCTGGCTGGGCAAGCGCTCCGGCGGCGAAGGCGCCCTGGCAACCATCGTCGCCGGCAACGCCCTGGCGTTCGCCGTGTGCCTCCCGATGGCGCTGCCCGTGACTTCCGCGCGCGCAACGGATCTGCTCGTCATCGCCTACCTGGGCTTGTTCCAGATCGGCCTAGCCTACTACTGCCTTACGCGCGCCATTCGCCACGTGCCAGCGTTCGAGACCTCGACTTTGCTACTGGCCGAGCCGGTGCTGAATCCAGTCTGGGCCTGGCTGATCCACGGCGAACGCCCCGCCGCCTGGGCGCTGGCGGGCGGCGCCGTCATCCTCTCGGCAACCGCGCTTCACACCTGGCGGGAAAG
>JBEKLW010000043.1:0-10099 GCA_050008815.1 Bryobacteraceae bacterium | reverse complement strand
GCTGCTGTCCAAGGCCGGGACCCGCATCGTGTACCTGAACGAGTCGTTCCTGCTCGGCCGGTTGCACCGCGCCGCTGGCAACCGCCAACTCGTGCACCGGTTGTACCGTCGGGTCAAGTCTCTGCAGGCAAGCAAAATGCTCGTGGGCGCGCGCCTGGTAAGTCTGCATCAGCTCGCGAAAGCGCTGGGCCAGCGCATCGGACTCGCAGCGGTTCACCAACTCCTGCTCAACACCATGCAACTCGGGAAACTCGGAGAGCACGGGCGGAAGGATTTGCTCGCAAAAATAGCCGACCGCGTCAATGTTGGGCTCCCAATCCATCGACCCGGTAAAGACAATTCTGGGTGGCTTCGCTTGCGCAGGTGGGGCGACAGCATACTTCTGCGTGTCAACTCCGGTAGGTACCACGCTAATCGTGCAGTTGGGATTCATCTTCAGCATCAATTCGCGGTCGTGTTCGGAAACGGCAACAATATAGCGAAAGCGGTGCAGTGCGGAGCGTTCCTGCCGCTCCATTTTGGCAGCTTCAATCTTGTAGGCAATTCGCTTGATGGGATTCGACTCCGTGGATGCCATGCGTCGCCACAGTGCCGTTTCTACATTGTGCTGAAAAAGCACCGTGGGCGTTGGCACAACCTCCGGGAAGTTCTGGGATGCAGACAGGAAGTCACACACTGCCACGTCGACCGCCCCACTCTCCAGCAACTCCGACAGCGAGCGCTGTACTCTCCGATGAGTGAACTTACTCACCGCGAAAGGAGCCGATTGGAACAGACGCCGGAGATAGTCCACGGATTGTGCGAGCGTGGATTCAGGCGCTGCCGTGAAGATAGTCTTCGCAGCCGGAAATTCTTGCACAATCGCTTCTTCGTATTCAGAATCGCGATCTCCGCCGTAGTAAGACAGCAGTGTCACGTCGTGCGAGAGCGCGAGTTTTTTCAGAATATTGTAGGAACGGATTTTTCCGCCGGTATCCATCGGCAGCAGTTTGCCCGCCTTGACCCAGAGGATTCTCACGATGCGGTTACCAGCAGATGCCCTCGTATTTCCCATTCGCGAGGGGGCGGCGCAACTTTTCCAGATTTACCAGGTCGACCACGAAATGGTCCGGCCGGAGATGCTTGCGCAATTCCTCCAGCGGGATGCCCCTGGTGCCGATGACGACAACTTCCGCCTTTTCCAGTGTTTCCCGTAAGTCGTTGCAGAGCAGGGAACCGACGTGTGGAATCGCATGTTCAATGTATTCCCGGTTGGAGCCAATGAGGCGCCCCATGGACACGTTGTCGTCCCATATCGTGACTTCACGTCCTTCTCCCAACAGCTGCTTCACTAATTGCACTTGCGGGCTTTCCCGAAGATCATCCGTGGCCGCTTTGAAACTGAGTCCCAGCAGAGCCACTTTTTTCTTTCCGGTCTGCAACACCATCTCCACTCCCCTGCGAAAGTGTTCCTCGTTGCTCGGCACAATGGATTCAAACAAGGGCAGCTTGAGATCCAGTTCTTTGGCGCGATAGTTGAAGGCGCGGACATCCTTGGGCAAACAGGATCCACCGAAGGCAAATCCAGGCTTCAGATAACTGGACGATATGTTCAGTTTCGTATCGGCGCAGAACATTTCGATCACTGCCTCCGCGTCGACGCCCAACTCTTTCGCCATGGTTCCCACTTCGTTGCCGAACACTACTTTGAGCGCGTGCCACGCATTGCAGACATACTTCACCATTTCGGCACTTCGAAAGGACGTTTGAAAGACTCGCCCCGGAGCCCAGGCGTAGAGCTCGCGTAGCAGCGCGGCATGTTTGTCGTCAGCCGCCCCGACAATGGTCATGGAGGGTTCCATGAAGTCAGAAATCGCAGTTCCCT
This sequence comes from Bryobacteraceae bacterium, assembly GCA_050008815.1. GTDB lineage: Bacteria > Acidobacteriota > Terriglobia > Bryobacterales > Bryobacteraceae > JBEKLJ01. The sequence continues at coordinate 8,235 of JBEKLW010000043.1, read as the reverse complement.
CACGCATGAACTCCGGGTTGACACAAACGCCGAAGTCTTTCCCCATATGCTTGCCGCTGACGCTCTCGAGTGTGGGAATGACAATCGATTCGGCGGTTCCAGGCAGCACCGTACTGCGCAGCACAACCAGATGAAAAGATTTCTTATTCTTGAGGGCCTGGGCAATACTGCGGCAAACTGGCTCAATATGTCCCAAGTCGAGCTTGCCGCTGCGCAAGCTGGGTGTGCCGACACAAAGAAAAGAAATGTCGGTGTCCAGCACCGCCGCCTCAGAATCTACGGTAGCGCGAAGCCGGGATGCTTTGTGGCCTTCGGCCACAAGTTCGGCCATTCCGGGTTCGACAATCGGAGTACGTCCGCTTTGCAGTTGCTCAACCTTAGAGCTGCTGAGGTCGATGCCGATGACAGAATGCCCTTTCGACGCCAAACATGCTGCGGTAACAGATCCCACATAGCCGAGTCCAAAAACGCTTACATTGCTTTTCATATGCCATCGCTAGTCTAACAGCCATCGAGGGTCGCCTGACCGCTAGCGGTCCCTTCCTGGTTCCTTTAGTTTGGACTAGATAACTCCTGCTATATCCTATAGATAGACCCTGTTGGGGTGCCGATTTTAGCTATGCAAACACACTGAACCGGCAGCCAGCCCTGCGTTCCTCGGCGATACAGAATATTATCTATCGAGAGGTGTGCAATAGCGTTTGAAGGGTTCTGCTGGATCGACATGAACGGGCGAAGAACCGTAAAACTAATCGGCTATGTGTGGAATCTGCGGAATTTTCTTTTCTGATCGAGGCGGGCATGTCAGCGCCGATGTGCTTTCGGCCATGAATCGCCGGATTGCGCATCGCGGCCCCGATGACGAAGGTTTTTTTGTTGAGGGAAACGTCGGCTTGGCCATGCGGCGGCTGAGCATCATCGACGTGAAGAGCGGACATCAGCCGCTGGCAAATGAAAATGAAGATATCTGGATTGTCTATAACGGTGAAATCTACAACCACGCCGAACTGAAAGCCGATCTGGAGGCAAAAGGGCATCGCTACCGGACGCGGAGTGACACTGAGACCATCGTTCATCTGTACGAGCAATACGGCCGCGATTGCGTGAGCCACCTGCGGGGAATGTTCGCCTTCGTCATCTGGGATCGGCGCAAGCGCGTGCTCTTCGCCGCCAGAGATCGTCTCGGGATCAAGCCCTTCTACTATCGCTGGGATGGCAAGTCCTTTCTCTTTGGATCTGAGATTAAGGCGATTCTTGCTTACCCTAACGTGGCGGCGGAACTCAATCGCAGCAAGCTCGCCGAATACCTGGCGTTTGGCTACCTCACTGGCCCGGAAACGATGTTTGAGGGCATAAAAAAGCTGATGCCGGGGCATACGCTGATGCTCGAAGTCGCCGACGATGGCCCGGCGCCGCCCAATATCCTCCGCTACTGGGACGTGCCCCCGCCCGAGCCCGGCCAGCGGCGGGACGAGCGCGAGTGGATTGAAGAGTGCCGCCAGAGGCTGGAAGAGACCGTGCGGATGCGGCTGATGAGCGACGTGCCGCTGGGCATGTTCTTGAGCGGGGGCGTGGACTCGAGCGCCATCGCCGCGCTCATCCGGCAGACCGCTCCCGGCCCGGTGGAGACATTCTCGGTGGGTTACCGCGAGGCGCCGTTCAGCGAGTTGGGATATGCCCGCCAGGTGGCCCAAACTATCGGGACCGTTCACCATGAGGTGATCGTTACCAGGGACGATTTCTTTGCCGCGTTGCCGCGACTGATCTGGCACGAGGACGAGCCGCTGGCGTGGCCCTCCAGCGTCTCGCTGTACTTCGTCTCCAAGCTCGCCTCCGAGCGGGTCAAGGTCGTCCTGACCGGCGAGGGCGCCGACGAGTTGTTTGCCGGATACGCGCGCTACGGCTTCTACCTGCGTAACCAGCGCTGGGCAGGCCGCTACCGCCATGTGCCGCCTGGTCTGCGCCAGCGCATTCGCAACTGGCTGGCGGCGACGCGGCTGCTTTCGGCCGACCAGCGGCGCAAGCTCCAGCACACCCTCCTCGGCCGCGGCGACTCGCTGGAATCCCTCTACCTGGACAACTTCTACTCGGCCTTCCCGCCGTCGGAGCAGGAGCAGTGGCTGCGCCGCGGGCCCGCCGCCTCCCCCTATGCGAATTTCCTGCGCTACTGGGACTCGGACCGGCCCGGATCGCTGCTGGCGCACATGCTCTACGCCGACCAAAAGACCTACCTCGTCGAGTTGCTCATGAAGCAGGACCAGATGAGCATGGCGACCTCCATCGAGAGCCGGGTGCCGTTCCTGGACCACCTCTTCGTGGAGTTCGCCGCGCGCGTGCCCGATGCTCTGAAGATTCGCGGGCGAACCGACAAGTACATTTTGAAGCGCGCCGTCAAGGGCCTGCTACCGCGCAAGATCGTCTACCGCAAGAAGATGGGTTTTCCGACGCCGCTGCGGCAGTGGCTGCGGGAGCCCGGGGCCGCCAGCCTGCTGGATGGGTTGCGCGACAAGCAGGGCCTGCTCGCCGAGTACATCGACCCGGCTGCAGTCGCCCTCCTGCTGGAGCGCCACGCCGCCGGCCTCGAAGATGCCACCGATCGGATCTGGCGCCTGCTGAACCTCCAGCTCTGGGGCGGCATCTTCATCAGCCGCAGGCCACTTCCAGACCTGGCGGCGGTCCGGTAACGGCGCGTTTTCGGTGTCACAGCGGGCGGTGGCGCGCAAGCGCCCATCTCCGGAACGAAAGCCAGTGGGGGCGCCTCGGCCGCGCCGGGCCTCGGGTCCCGCGCCCGCTGGCGGACACGCTCGCGCGTGCGATGATAATACTCTGCGAGCCATGATGCCGATGGAACCGCCCTCCAGCATGAAAGGCCAGACCGGCGTCGCCGTGGTCGGTTTGGGTTATGTGGGCTGCGTCAGCGCCGCCTGTCTGGCCGAGCTCGGCCACCGCGTGGTGGGTGTGGACCGCGATGAGTTGAAGGTGAATGCCGTGCTGGCCGGGCGCGCGCCTTTCTACGAACCGGGCCTCCAGGAGCTGGTCCGGACGAATGTGGCCGCTGGGCGGCTGTCGGCCTCCGCGCGTCTGCCCGAAGCGCTCGAACAGGCCGGCCTGGCCCTGGTTTGCGTGGGCACGCCATCGGAGCGCAGTGGCGATCTCGGTCTCGAGCAGTTGCGCCGTGTTGTGGCTGAGATCGGCGAGTGCCTGCCGCGCCGCTCCCAGCCGCTCATCGTCGCCATTCGCAGCACCGTGTTTCCGGGTACCTGCGAGGAGGTGGTGGCGCCCGCCCTGGGAGACTCGACCCGCGCCGTCGTCGTCTCCAACCCGGAGTTCCTGCGCGAGGGCGCCGCGGTACGCGACTTCATGGACCCTTCTCTGATCGTCATCGGCGGCTCGGATGCGGAGGCGGTCCGGTGCGTGGCCGCGCTCTATGCACCGCTTGGGGTCGTGCCGTGCCTGGTCTCGCTGCGCACGGCGGAGATGATCAAGTACGCCTGCAACGCTTTTCATGCTTTGAAGATCAGCTTCGCCAACGAGATCGGCGCCCTCAGCGCCGAGCTGGGCATCGACGCCGGCGAGGTAATGGGCACTCTCTGCCGCGACGGGCGGTTGAACATCTCCCCGGCCTACCTCCAGCCTGGTTTCGCCTTTGGCGGTTCCTGTCTTCCGAAAGACCTGCGCGCCCTGGTTTACCGAGCCGCGCGGCTGGATCTCCAACTGCCGCTAGTCGAATCCATCCTGCCGTCCAACCAGGCGCACCTGGTCCGCGCCATTCGCGGCGTGCTGGATCTGCCGGCGGAGCGCATCGGCGTCTTCGGGCTGGCGTTCAAGGAGGACACTGACGACTTGCGCGAGAGCCCGGTCGTGGCCCTGCTCGAGGCCCTGATCGGCAAGGGCCGCGACCTGCGCGTCTTCGATCCCCAGATCCGGCTCGACCAGATCTATGGCAGCAACCAGCGGTTCATCCTCAGTGCCATCCCCCATGTCGAGCGGCTGCTCGACAGCCGCTTGGAGGATACCCTGGCGTGGGCCCAGCACCTGGTCGTGGCACAGAAACCCGCCCCCGTCTACGCCGAGCAGATTCGGCGGAGCGGCCTGCCAGTGCTCGACCTGACGGCGGTCCATCCGGGCTTGGCCTTCGCCGGTCCTGCGCCACCGGCCGCTTTATGAGGATCCTCTGGGTCAGCCCGAATTTCCTGCACCCTACCACCAAGGGGGGGCAGATCCGCACGCTCGGGATTCTGGGATGGCTTGCGCGCTGGCACGAAGTTCATTACGTAGCGTACGAGGATCCGGCGCACCCGGAAGGCCCGCGGCGGGCCAGCGAGTATTCGGCGCGCGCCTACCCCATCCCCCATGCGGTGCTTGACAAACGCTCGATTCGGTTTGCCGCGCAGGTTGCGGCCGGAGTTTTTTCGCGGGCGCCGGTGGCGATCAGCCTTTGGGAATCGCCGGAGCTGAGGCGGTTTCTCGAAGCGCTGCTGAGCCGGGAGTCGTTTGACCGTATGGTGGTGGATTTCCTGGCGATGGCGTTTTCGTGCCCGCGGCTGGAGCGCAGCGTGCTCTTCCAGCACAACGTGGAGACGATGATCTGGCGCCGGCACGCCGAGAGCGCGCGGGACCCCGCACGCAAGCTGTACTTCCGGCTGCAGGCGAATCGGCTGTTTGCCTATGAGCGCCAGGCGTGCCGGGCGGCGGGCCACATCATCGCAGTGTCGGCGGTGGATGCCGAACTGATGCGGACACTGTTCGGCGTCGAGCGCATCTCCCAGATCCCGACCGGCGTGGATCTCGAATACTTCGCTCGGCCGGCGTCCAGTGAGCGCGTGGCGGACCTGGTATTCGTCGGCTCGATGGATTGGCGGGCGAATGCGGACGCCGTCGGGTATTTCGTACGAGAGGTCCTGCCGCTGATCCGACGGCGCCGGCCGGGCTCGACGTTCATAATCGTGGGCCGGAATCCGCCGCCGGGAGTCGCTGGACTCGCGCGGGAGGACGCGGGGGTGCGGGTTACGGGCACCGTCCCGGATGTACGACCATACCTGTGGGGCTCAGGGGTCTCCGTGGTCCCGTTGCGCATCGGCGGCGGGACGCGGCTGAAGATTTACGAAGCCATGGCGGCGGGCATCCCCGTGGTCTCTACGACGGTGGGCGCGGAGGGCTTGGAGGTTCATCCGCCGGATGATATCCGGATCGCGGACCGCCCTGAGGATTTCGCCGCCCACTGCCTGGAACTGCTGGAATCCGTGGATGAAAACCGGCGCATGGCAGCGCGGGGGCGGGAGACGGTGGCCGCGAGCTTCTCCTGGGAACAGGTGGCGCGGCGCTTCGCCGAGGTGCTGGAGTCCACGCCGGCCCTGCAGGCGGGCCGCTGAGAGTCAGGCCGCTACCGGGCCATCGCGACCGGCCGCGATTCCAGCTCCCGGAACCAGAGTTCCAGCATTAGCAAGCGCCACAACCAGACGCTGTTGTCGCGGCGGCCGCGGTCGTGCTCCTCCAGCAGCGCCCGCAGGAATTCCGGCGAGACGAAGCCGCGCTCGAGGAAGCGCGCGCCTCTCAGGTGATCCCACAGGAACGTCCGGAGCGAGCCGCGGAACCAGTCCGCCAAAGGGACGCCGAACCCCATCTTGGGCCGGTTGAGCAACTCGGGGGGAAGGCGCTCGCCCAGAGCGTCGAGGAGGAAGCGCTTCCCCTTGCCGCCGCGGATTCGCCAACTGTGAGGCACGCTCGCGGCCACCTCGGCGACCTCCTGATCCAGAAGCGGGCATCGCACTTCGAGCGAATTCGCCATCGACATCCGGTCCACTTTCACGAGCATGTCCCCGGGGAGGTTGACGGCGGTCTCGAAGTACATGATCTGCGTCAGCAGGTCGGGCTCTCCCGGCAGCAGGTAGTCGGCGAACGTGCGAGTGAGGAACGCGAGCTCCGCCGGGAGCATCCACTGGGGCCGCAGCAGCCGCTGGCGCAGGAAGTAGGGTGCGAAATTCCCTTCGAAGTAGCGCCCCAGGCCGTTCTCGCGGCTCAGCATGTACAGGAAGTTCTTGCCGTAAGCGGAGTACGGGAGCCGGGCGGCGAGCCAGGCGAGGAACCCTCGGGCGGGCCGCGGAAGACCGTCCAGCCGGCGAAGCTTCTCGGCCGCGGCGAAGCGTTCGTAGCCCGCGAACAACTCGTCGCCGCCATCTCCGCTCAGGGCGACCTTGACGTGACGAGCGGCGAACTCCGACACCACGAACGTCGGAATGGACGAGGAATCGGCGAACGGTTCATCGAAGTGACGCACCAGCCGCTCGACGAGCTCGATCGAGTCGGGGCGAACCAGAATCTCGTGATGCTCGGTGCGGTATTTCCGGGCCAGGATCTTGGCGTAGTCGAGCTCGTTGAAGCGCGCTTCCTCGAACCCGATGGAAAACGTCTTGACCGGCTCGGGACTCTGCATAGCCATGGAAGCCACCACGCAGCTCGAATCGATGCCGCCGCTCAGGAACGCGCCCAGGGGAACGTCCGCGATCATGCGGATGCGGACGGCCTCGTCGAACACCTGGCGCAGGCGTGCCTGCGCCTCTTCGCGGCTCGCTTGCCCGCGGTCCTCGGCGACGGCGGCCGGCGGCCGCCAGTAACGGCGCACCGAGACCTGGCCGTCGCCGTCATAGGTGAGCCAGCAGCCCGGCGGCAGCTTCCGGACGGCGCGGAACGCGCTGTAGGGATCGGGGATATAGCCGAACTGGAAGTACAGGCGCAGTGCCTCCTCGTCCAGGTCCGGGGGGATCGCGCCGGTCGCACGGAGGCTCTTCAATTCGCTCGCGAAATAGAAGCCCTGGGGCAGCGCGGCGTAGTACAGGGGTTTCTTGCCGAAGCGGTCGCGGGCCAGAAAGAGCCTGCGCCGGGGCGCATCCCAGATGGCGAAAGCGAACGTGCCCCGGAGCCGGGCCAGGCCGTCCGCGCCCTCGTCTTCATAGAGGTGGACCAGTGTCTCGGTGTCCGTGTTCGTCGAGAAGCGGTGTCCACGAGCGGCCAGGTCGCGGCGCAGCCGCTGATAATCGTAGATCTCGCCGTTGAAGACCACCCAAACCGTACCGTCTTCATTCGAAATCGGCTGATGTCCGGTGCTGAGGTCGATGATGCTGAGCCGGCGCATGCCCAGGGCGCAACCGCCCTCGACGTAGTAGCCCTCATCGTCGGGCCCGCGATGGCGGATCTGATCGCACATGGCGCGGACGTCTTCCCATCGTGCCTGGCTCCCTTTGAGGAGAAACCCTGCGATCCCGCACACGATACGAGTCTAGTGAATGACCCGGGCTGAGGCAACGCCAGCGCGTTCAGCGCGAGGCCGCTGTCTCCGCGGGCCGTTCCGCGCCGGTCAGTTCGTGATACAGCGCGACCCAGGCTCCCCGGACCGCGTCGCCATGGTATCGGGCGCATTCGCGCCGCGCGTTCTCAGTCAGTCGCTCGACCAGCGCCTCGTTTTCCAGCAGCCGCATGGCGCTCGCGGCCACGGCCTGGTGATCGTCCAGATCGACCAGCAGGCCGGTCTCCTCGTGGGTCAGAATGTAGGGAATGCCGCCCGCTCGCGTGGCCACCACCGGCAGTCCGCTGGCGAAGCATTCCAGGATCGAGCCGGGCATGCAGTCCAGGTTGGGTGTCGTGAGGTAGATGTCGGCCCGATCGTAAAGTTCCGCTGCCTCCGAGTGCGGCACGCGGCCGGCGAAAGATGTGCTGCGCAATCCCAGTTCGCGTGCCAGCGCCTCCAGTTCGGGCCGGCAGATGCCGTCGTGCGCGATGGTAAGGGTGGCGCCGGGATAGCGCTGCTGAACGATCTGAAACGCGCGCAGGACGCAGCCAACGTTATACAGCGGCTCCAGTATCCGGTTGGTGAGGAAGACGGGTCGCAGCTTGCGCCTCGGGCGGTAGTGGAACTGCTCGATGTCCAGGATGTTCGAGATACAGCGGATCGTCAGACCAAAGCGCGCGAACACATCGACCAGGTACGGTGTCGGGGATACGATCTGGTGCGCCAGCCGCAGCGTGGGCAGCGCCGAGCGCCAGTTCGCCAGGTGGTCCTCGGCCTCGCCGCTGCGGTAATTCAAGACCACTTTCTTCCCGAACAGCCTGCCGCAGATCATCGCCGGCAAGGACCACAGGGTGTACGACCAGTAGGAGGCCGAGAACACATGAACGATGTCGTACCGGACCACGCGCACCAGCGTCGGAAGATAGAGCAGAAAGCTGACGATCGTCCGC
>JBEKLW010000429.1:0-3263 GCA_050008815.1 Bryobacteraceae bacterium | reverse complement strand
CGCCAGGATGCTCAGCCGCTCGACGATGTGCTGCACCTGCCGGACGTTACCCGGCCAAGTGTGCTCGCTGAACTCCTTCAGACCGGCGCTGGTGAGCCTGGTCTGCTGGCTGTAGCGCTCATTGTACTTCCGCAGGAAGTGCTGCACCAGCAGCGGCACGTCACCGCGCCGCTCACGCAGCGGCGGCACGACAATGCGCACGACGTTGAGCCGGAACCACAAGTCGTCCCTGAACTTGCCGGCGTCCACCAGCTTCCGGAGTTCCTTGTTCGTCGCCGCGATCACCCGCGTATCGACGCTCCTGGAGCGGGGCGCCCCCACCGGGCGGACCTCGTGGTCCTGGAGGAACCGCAGTAGCTTCAACTGGAAGTTCGGCTCGATGTCCCCGATTTCGTCCAGGAACACGGTGCCGTGGCTGGCGGCTTCGAACACGCCGATGCGGTCGCGGTCGGCCCCGGTGAAAGCGCCGCGGAGGACGCCGAACAGCTCGCTTTCGAGCAGGCTGGGGGCGATCGAGGCGCAGTCGATGGGGACGAAGGGGTAGTCGGCCCGCTGGCTGTTGCGGTGGATCATGCGGGCGATCAGCTCCTTGCCCGTGCCAGTCTCGCCCTCGAGGAGGACCGTGGCATCGGTGGGCGCCACCCGCGAGACGATCTTGTAGATTTCGATCATCTGGGGCGAGCTGCCGATCATCTCGCTCTCGGGCAGTTCCTCGGGCTCCTCTTCCTCCTCCTCTTCGGGCCGGCCGCCGGCGCGGGCGGCCTGGGCGCGCCGGATGGTCTCCAGGATGCGGTCCAGATCGAAGGGCTTGGCGATGTAATCGAACGCGCCGCCGCGCGTGGCCGCCATGACCGTCTCCATGCTGCCCCGGGCGGTCATCAGGATGACGGCGCACTCGGGGTTGCTGTCGCGGGCGGCCTCCAGCACGTCCAGTCCGGTCCGCTCATCCAGGTAGATGTCGGAGATGACAATCGGGTATTGCTCGCTCTGGAGTCGCTCGAGCGCCTCGCGCGTGGAGGCGACCGCGTCCACTTGGTAGCCTTCCAGCTCGAGGAAAGTCACCAGCGTCGAGCGGACCGCCGCGTCGTCTTCCACCACCAGCAGACGTTCCAAGTTCACTCCCTCTCCCGGCTGCCCCGCGGCAGCCTCAGTTCAGCCTGGCGGCGCGCTCGGAAATGCGCGCCGGCAGCACCAGCGTGAAACACGAGCCCTGGCCGGGCGCGCTCGAGACCTCGATCCGCCCGCCGTGATGCGTGACGATCTGCTCGACGATCGACAGCCCGATGCCCGTGCCTTTCTCCCCGGAGGCGACGGCCCGCTTGGTCCGGTAGAACTTCTGGAAGATGCTCTTCAGCTCGTCGGCGTCCATGCCGATACCCTGGTCGCGCACCCCCAGGCGGAGGCTGGCGCCGGCCGGCTCGGCCGAAACCCTCACGATTGTCCCCGCAGGCGAATATTTCACCGCATTTGACAGCAGGTTGTAAACCGCATACTCCATCAGCTCGCGGTCGCCGGTGAGCGCGGCCTCGGGCAAAGGCTCGACGTCGATGCGGATCTGCTTGCTCTCGGCCAGCGGCCGGGCGCGCTCCAGACACGTCGCCACCAGCGCGCCGAGGTCGAAGATTTCCTGCTTGAGGTCCATCTGGCCGGCCGAGAGGCGCTCGACGCTCAGGAACGTCTCGATCATGCGCGCCAGGCGCTTGGACTCGGAGGTGATCAGGTCGGCGATCTGCCTGCGTTTCTCTTCGCTGAGCTTGTAGCGGCTCATCAGCTCGCTCGAGCCCTGGATGGCGGTGAGCGGCGTGCGCATCTCGTGCGTTACGAAGTGCATGGCCTGCTGGTAGCGCGTTTTCTCGGCTTCCGACCGCCCCAGTTGCCGCCGCACCGTCACGAACTGGAAGGAGCCGGCGCCCACCGCCGCCAGCCAGGCCGCCGAGACCGGCGCAAAGTAAGGGAAGACGACGCCGTGCGTGAAGAACACGTAAGGCAGCACGTGCGCGGCCGTTAGCACGAGCGCGGCCAGCGCGTAGGCCTGCCAGCCGGAGCGGAAGGCAAAGGCCGCCACCGCCGCCGCGCCCAGGGCCAGGCACAGGAGCGCCACCGCCAGGTTGCTCGCCGAAACCAGAAACTCGCCGCGGGCCAGCGTCTCGAAGATGTTGGCGTGGATCTCGATGCCCGGCATGTAGAGGCCGTAGGAGTACGGCGTGAGCATGCGGTCGCGCGCGGCCGACTGCGCCGTCACGCCCACGAAGACCACCTTGCCGTGGAACCGGGCGGCGAGCTGGGGTTCGCGCTTCAGATCGGCCAGTGAGACGCGCGGGAGCGGGAAGGTGCCGTCGGGATCCGGCGGGACATAGCGGATGCGCAGGGCGCGCGAGTCGGAGTAGCGCGCCGGGATGCGGGCCGCGCCGACCTCGAGGTCGTCGGGCGATTCCAGGATGTATCCAGCGCCGCGGCTCAGCCGGAAGGCCTCGAGCGCCAGCGCCCAGCGGCGGTCGCGCGCGGCGGCCTTCGCCAGCGGAACCACGCGGCTGACGCCGTCGAGCGGGCCCGGGTCGCCATGCACGTGACCGACGGCGGCGGCCGAACGCCGGAAGCGCGGCAGCGGGTCCTCCCAGCGCCGCCCGCCCTCGATCAGCTCGGAGGCGAGCACCAGACGCGGCAGCTTCTGGAGCGCGGCCTCGAGTGCGGCGTCGCCGGCCGGGTCGCCTTCGTCGGCCAGGATCAGGTCGATGGCGACCACGCTGGGGCCGGCGGCCGCCACGCGGTCCAGGCCGTCGGCAAGCGCCCGCCGCAGTCCCCGCATGCCGCCCATCTCGGTCAGGCTGCGCTCATCGACGGCCAGCAGGATCGACTCGGGCTTCCGGCCGCGCGGCTCGCTGTGGCGGAACATCCAGTCGTAGGCGTAGTTGTCGATGGGGGCGCCGAGCCAGCCGGCCAGCATAGCCACGAGGAAGCTCGAAGCGAGCACCGTTCCGTATCCGACCGCCTGTGCCGTGCGCCGCCGCATATGGGCCTATCTGGCCATCGCCTTCTGGATCACTGCAGCCTAGGTACGCTAACAGTATATCCACCGAAGTGAGGGAAGCCGCGCGGTGGGAAACGGGGACAGTAACAATTTGCCCCATTTTGGCCCCCCTCCCGGCGCGTCTCAGAATGCTGGGAGAACGGGCCCGAGGCCCGGTAATGGTCGGATATGGAAGGGAGGCCTGCCCCCATTTATGGCGTAGAGCCGCGGCGGGGGCCTGCCCCCATTGATGGCG
>JBEKLW010000428.1:0-3265 GCA_050008815.1 Bryobacteraceae bacterium | reverse complement strand
TTTCGGGAAATGAGTCACACCGCAGAGGCGTACAGCGCTCTCTGTGGCTCTCTGCTGCGGGGTCGGCTCGCTGTTCGCTGCCGCAGCGGGCAGGAGCGATTCGCGGTGAGCCGGGACTGATGCGAGCGCTGTTTCTGACGAAATACGGAGCGCAGGGGGCGAGCAGCAGGTATCGCGCGCTGCAGTACCTGCCATCCCTGGCCGCGCGGGGCTGGAATGTGGAATGGCAGCCGCTCCTGCCGGACCGTTACCTCGAGCGGCTCTACCTGCACGGGCGGCGTTCCTTCCTGGACGTGTGCCGGGCATACGTAAAGAGGCTTGCGTATCTGCGCAAGGCGGACCTCGGAAGCTTCGATGCGATTTACGTGCAGTATGAGGTCTTTCCGTACATCCCGGCCTGGCTGGAGTCCGCGTTGCTGGCGCCAGCCGGGAATCTGGTTCTCGACTACGATGACGCGGCGTTCATCCCCTACGACGGGAAGCCGTTCCTGCGCGGCAAGATTCCCTCGCTGATGCGCCGGGCGCGCACCGTGATCGTCGGAAACGACTATCTCTCCCAGTACGCGAGCAGGTACAACGAGAGCGTTTCTGTAATCCCAACTGTGGTCGATCTCGCCCGGTACAGCCCGAGACAGGACTACGAGTGCCGCGACGAGCGGGGCCTCGTGATTGGCTGGGTTGGCACGCCCGTCACGGCACGGTACCTCTCCACCCTGGCTGGAGTCCTCCGGGAGGTTGCACGGGAGCGCGCGGTTGTGGTCCGATGCGTCGGCACGCCCGCCGGCTTCTCCATTCCAGGCGTACCGGTCGAGAGTGTGCCGTGGAGCGAGGCTGCGGAAGCCGGGATCATTCACACCTTCGACATCGGCGTGATGCCGCTTGCGCAGGAGCCGTTTGCCCAGGGCAAGTGCGGCCTGAAGTTGATTCAGTACATGGCCTGCGGAGTGCCCGCGGCCGGCGCAAAGCTGGGCGCCAACGCCGAGATCATCCGGCATGGCGTGGATGGATTCCTGGCATCCCGGGACGAGGAGTATGTGCAAGTCATCGAGCGCCTCGCCGGAGATGCGGCACTGCGCGCCCGCATCGGCCGCGCCGGCCGGCGGAGAGTGGAGGAGCGCTACTCGCTCCAGGCCAGAGCCGAGGAGTTCTGCAGTGTCCTCGAGAGGGCAGCCAATGGGTGAGGGCAGGGGAGAGAACGGGCGCGTGCGCGTTGTCCGCATCGCCACTTCACCGCTAACGCTGTGGTCGTTCTTTCGGAATTTGACTCGGTTTCTCGCCGAGCACGACTTCGAGACCGCGGCCATCAGCTCGCCGGGCCAGAAGCTGGACGAGTTCCACGCCTGGGCCGGCGTGCCCGTTCATGCGGTCGAAATGAAGCGGCAGATCAGCCCGCTCAGCGACCTGCCCGCGCTCTTCGGGCTGTGGCAGCTCATCCGCCGGCGCCGGCCGGCCATTGTCCACGCGCACACTCCGAAGGCCGGGCTGCTGGGCATGCTGGCGGCGTGGCTGGCGTTGGTGAAAGTCCGCGTCTACACGATCCACGGCTTGCCCCTCATGACCCGCACGGGCTGGCAGTTCCACGTCTTGCGGCTGGCGGAAACCCTGGCGTGCCGGCTGGCCACCAGCGTGTACTGCGTCAGCCACTCGGTGCGCCGGGTGGTCCTCGACCTCGGCATCTGTCCCGAAGCGAAAGTCCGAACCCTGGGGTACGGTTCGTGTTCCGGAGTCAATCTCGATCGGTTCGATCCAGCCGCTTGCGGCCCGGCGGACCGCGCCCGCGTTCGCGCGCGGTACGGCATTCCCGAAGATGCGCTGCTGCTCGGTTTTATCGGCCGGATCGTGCGCGACAAGGGCATCCGGGAGCTGGCCGCCGCCTGGCAGCGGCTGCGGGCGGAGTTCCCGAACCTGCACCTGCTCTGTTGCGGCGAGTTCGAGCCGCAGGACCCGGTTCCGGCGGAAGTTCGGGAGTGCCTGCAAAGCGATCCGCGCGTGCACTTCTCGGACGGCTTTGTCGCCGACATGCCTCCGGTCTACGCGGCGCTGGACGTCTGCGTGCTCCCCACCTACCGCGAGGGGCTGCCCACGGTGGCGCTCGAATGCGCCGCCATGGAGGTCCCGCTCGTTGCGACGAGGGTCCCGGGGTGCACCGACGCCATCCGGGACGGCGTGACCGGCCTGCTGGTGGAAGCGCAGTCCGCGGATGCACTCTCCCGCGCCATCGCCCGGCTGCTCCGCGATCCGCGGCTCGGAAAGGAGCTAGGCAGAGCGGCTCGCGAGTTCGTCCGCGCGAGGTTCTCCGAGGAAATCGTCTTCGCGCGCCTGTTGGATGAATACCGGCGGCTGCTCGGCGAGAGCCGGAGCGTGCCCGGCTTCTGGAAGCGGCTGGTCGATGTTTGCGGCGCTAGCGCGGGCCTGGTGGTCTTCGCGCCGCTGCTGGTCGCGGTGTCGATCGCGATCCGGCTCCGCCTGGGCCGGCCCGTGTTGTTCCGGCAGCCCCGCGCCGGACGCGGCGGGCGGCCATTTCTCCTGTACAAGTTCCGCACGATGGCGGACGCCAGGGACAGCGCCGGCGCGTTACTGCCGGATTGTCAGCGCCTTACGCCGCTGGGACGGTTCCTCCGCGGGACCAGCCTCGACGAGCTGCCCCAGCTTTGGAACGTCCTGAAGGGCGAGATGAGCCTGGTCGGACCGCGGCCGCTCTACGCCGGCTACGTCGCCCGGTATACTCCCGAGCAGCGGCGCCGCCTCGAGGTCCAACCCGGGCTGACGGGATGGGCTCAGGTCCGCGGCCGAAATGCGATCACGTGGGAGCAGAAGTTCGAGCTGGACGCGTGGTACGTGGACCACCAGAGCTTTTGGGTAGATCTGCAGATCCTATGCCTGACCGTGTGGCAGGTTCTCCAGGGGCGGGGCGTCAGCCAGCCCGGGCATGCGACGATGCCGGAGTTCATGGGGACGGAGGGATTCACCACAGAGACGTGGATGGCACAGAGAACAGGCTACATGCGAGGAGGATTGTGACCACGTGGACCGCAATGAGTTGCTGAGAAGTCTGGACGAACTGATGGATTTGGAGCCGGGGACATTGACTGGCGACGAAGTTCTGGCTGAGTTGGGAGGGTGGAGCTCGTTGGCTGTCATTGGTTTCATCGCGATGGCCGACGAGCACGGTGTGGCGGTTTCCCCCGGCAGTATCGCCAAGTGCAAGACGGTAGACGAGCTTGTGCGCCTCGCTGGTGCGGAGACTACGGGACAGCCCGCCTGA
>JBEKLW010000427.1:0-3267 GCA_050008815.1 Bryobacteraceae bacterium | reverse complement strand
GCCGCGCGAGGCCGGTAGATTCAAGGCGCGCGACGGGGTGAGCCCGCAGGCGTACTTGAACAGTACGTCGAGGACTCACCCCGAGCGCAACGCAGAAGATGCCGGCCTCCCGCAAGCCGTAGCCGAAGGCGTGTGAGAAGATCGGGTTAAGCGTACGCCGGGTCCCCGGAGGCGTCAATCCGTCCTAATGTCCGCGGGTCTCGGCACATCCCAGCTCAGACGGGGACGCGTCGGCGCATCACTTCCACTGCCCGCCAGACGTATCCCAGACCGCTCCAGACGGTCGCGGCACCGGCCGCCCAGAGCGGCCACTGAACGGGGACCTCCCAGTGAGGGAATGCACCGGCCGTCAGCACCGTGATCGCGGCCGCGATCTGGAACAGAGTGCTGATCTTGCCCCAGACGCTGGGAGGGAAACTGCGGTGGGAGGTGAACAGCAGAGCCGCGGCGGCCAGGGCCAGAATCAGCACGTCGCGCCCGAAGACGACCAGGACCACCCAGAGCGGCACGGCGCCGGCGGCGCCCAGCGCGAGATAGGTGGCGCTGAGCAAAACCTTGTCCGCGACCGGGTCCAGATAGGCGCCCAGGCGCGTGACGGAGTGCAGCCACCGGGCCAGCAGGCCGTCCAGGACATCGGTGGCACCGGCCACGGCCACGATCGCCAGGGCGCGGCCGAACCGCCCCTGGAGAATCGCCCAGACCGCCAGCGGCGTGAGCGCCAGCCGCGTGAGCGTTACCAGGTTCGGAAGGTCGAGCATCCGCCGCATCGTCTGGCGTGCCGCGCCGGCGCTCAGGCCGGCGCTGGGTGCTTCGTGGCGCAGACGCGCCCGCAACGTGTTCAGGATACCAAGGCGTCCGCCACGCGCGAGGCCAGCCCGTCGAACGTAATGATCTCGTACAGCGAGCTGTCGCTCATGATGCGGTTGACCAGCGCGGTGTGCATGGCGTGGCCGGCGCGCTCGGCGATCACGTGGCCGAGCAGCGGCCGGCCTATCAGCGCCAGGTCGCCGATCAGGTCGAGCGCCTTGTGGCGGCAGCACTCGTCGGCGAAGCGCAGCCCGCCGGGGTTCATCACGCCGCGCCCGTTGATGCACACCGCGTTATCCAGGGAGGCGCCGCGGATCAGGCCCATGTCCCGCAACTGGTCCAGCTCGTCGGCGAAGCCGAAGGTGCGCGCCGGCGCGATCTCGGCCGCGTAACTCTCGGGTGTCACCTCCAGCTCGAGCCTCTGCGCGCCCACGGCCGGCTGCGGGAAGTTGATCTCGCAGGTCAGGCGGAAGCTGTCGGCGGGCAGGATCGAGATGCGCCGGTTGTGGTCCTCGACCGTCAAGGGGCGGCGGATGCGCAGATACCTCCTCAGCCGCCGGTAACTCCTCACGCCCGCCTGCTCAATCAGCCTCACGAACGGCAGCCCGCTGCCGTCCAGGATCGGCACTTCCAGGTTGTCGATCTCGACGTAGGCGTTGTCGATGCCCATGCTGTAAAACACGCTCAGCAGGTGCTCGGTGGTCGAGATCAGCACGCCCTGGCGCATCAGGCTGGTGGCATAACTGACGCGGGCAACGTGGCGCCAACTGGCGGAGACCGGGAAGCGGTCCAGGTCAGTGCGGAGGAAGACGATGCCGGTTGACGGTGGCGCCGGAAGGACGCGAATGCTGACGGGGACTCCGCTGTGCAGCCCGACCCCGCGGGTCTGAGCCGGCCGTTGGATAGTAGTCTCGAATCGCAAAGAGCCACTCCCTCAACGCCAGCACAACGGCGTCGTCTCTAGCGGTGCAATCCATCACCCATATGTAAGTTTTTAATTCTAAACGTAATCTCTTCAGGTTGTGTGGTAAAGAAGCCACAGTTGTGTGGCTGCGGCTCAGCGCCCCTTGAGGTCAGGGGCTACAATGAAGGGGTCCCATGGCCCGCCCCCGCCTGTTTCTGATCGACTCCTTCGGGTTCATCTTCCGCGCCTTCCACGCCCGGGCGCGGTCGGGGGCGCCCCCCATGCGCACCAGCGCCGGTGTGCCCACCGAAGCGGTCTACATCTTCACCAACATGCTGCGGAAGCTGACGGCGGCCTACGGGCCGGAGTACATGGCCGCCGTGTTCGAGAGCGTGGGCCCGACGTTCCGCGAGCAGGAGTTCGCCGACTACAAGGCCAACCGGGAGGAGATGCCGGCGGAGCTGGCCCAGCAGATTCCCAGCATACGGAGGCTGCTGGAGGCCATGCGAATCCCGATCCTGGCCTATGAAGGGTTCGAGGCCGATGACGTGATCGGCGCCATCGCGCGGCGAGCCGAGCAGGCCGGAGCCGAGGTGGCCATCGTCTCCAGCGACAAGGATCTCCTGCAACTGGTGGACGAGCACGTCGCGGTCTTCAATCCCATTCAGGAGGATCTTTGGTACGACCCGGCCAAGGTCGAGGAGAAGATGGGGGTCAAGCCGGAGCAGGTGGCCGACCTGCTGGCGCTCAAGGGCGACCCGAGCGACAACATCCCCGGGGCGCCGGGCATCGGCGACAAGGGCGCGCGCGAGCTGGTGGTGCGCTTCGGGTCGGTGGAAGCGGCGCTGGATCGCGCCGCCGAGCTGGGCGACAAAGGTCACGAGAAACGCTACCGCGAGAGCCTGCAGCAGAACCGCGACCGCATCCTGCTGAGCAAGCGCCTGGCGACGATCGACACCTCGGCGCCGATCGGCTTCTCCATGGAGGCGGTGCGGACGCAGCCGGAGGACACCGCCGCGCTGAGGCAACTCTACAAGGAGCTGGAGTTCTACAGTCTGGCCGAGCATCTCGGGCCGGAGGAAGACCAGCGCCCGCGCGACTACGCCGCTCTGGAAACGCCGGCGGCGATCGAGGAGTACCTGGCGTCGATTCCGGCGGATGCGCCGGTGGCCGTGGCGGTCACGCCGGCCGCGCCGGCGGGTCCGGGGATGTTCGATAGCGGCTCGCCGGCGGTTCTGGGGCTGGCCTGGAAGCTGGGGCAGGCGCGCGCGGCGGCGGGGACGCTCATCGAGCCTCTGCGAGGGTTGCTGGAGGACCCGGCGCGTGGGAAGATCGCGCACGACCTCAAGCGCGTGTGCCTGGAGCTGGCCCATCTCGGCATCGAGCCGCGCGGCCTCGAGCAGGACGTGATGCTTTACGCCTTCCTGCTCAACGCCGATCCCGCGGGTTGCTCGCTAGAGACGCTGGCGCGGCGGTACCTGGACCGCAAGCTCGAGCCGCTGGTCGAGCACCAGGCCGATTGCGCGCTCGAGCTGGCCGTCAGGCTCGGCCGCGAG
>JBEKLW010000426.1:0-3270 GCA_050008815.1 Bryobacteraceae bacterium | reverse complement strand
CGAAGTCCTTCAGCGACTGATGAACCGCCGCGGGCGTGTGGAAGACCTCGGTGGAGCCGCACCAGATCATTACCAGGCGCGCCGCGCCGCTGGACCGGCGGAACCCCTCGATGTCGTCGATCACCATCTGGGCCAGGTCCATTTTCGAACGGCCCTGCTTGACGTTGGGCCCGTTCAGCCGCTTGACGTACTCCGGGAAGAAGACCGCCTGCATCGGCCGGATGGCCGCCAGCGGCTCCTTGAGCTGGTCCAGGAGCGTGCGCTCCAGAACGCCGGCCTTCAGCGCCGCCTCGTAGGCGTTGTCCTCGAAGATGTCCCAGCCGGTAAACACCAGGTCATCGATCCCGGCCAGGGGAACGAAATCCTTGATCATGGGCGTCCGCCCCTCGGTCCGCTTGCCCAGCCGGATGGTGGCCATTTGGGTCAGGGAGCCGAAGGGTTTGCCCAGGCCTCGCCGAACCGCCTCGATGCCCGCGATAAAGGTGGTTGTAACCGCTCCCATGCCGGGGATCAGGATCCCGAGTCTGCCTTCTGGCGGCGCGATTTGGACGTTATCTTTGCTGGGCAACTCTGGTTCTCCTTGTGTAGAAGCGCACAATGCAGTCTCTTCAACGCGCTAACCGCGCGCGGCATGCTGCACTTGCGGTCGGTGCGCGACGCGGCGCCTCGGGGCGCCCGGAGCGCTCGAATGCCTATGTTATCACCGAACTCAGAGCGGGCGACACCCGAAAACGACACTGTCGTCCAGGACCGTAATCCGTCCGCAAGCCGGCGCGTCCTCCACTTTGTGCCGCGAACTTTGCCGTCGTTTGGCATCCGCAGACGGACAGCCGACGTCTGGCACGACGCTTCCCGGGCATGTCACCGCACTCGCCCTGCTCAGGCGCAACAGGAAGCTAGCACTTCCAGGTAGCGCTCCGCGGCGCGATCCAGCGAATGCTGGGCGGCGACGTGGGCGGAGGCGCGCTGGCCGATCTCGCGGCCGCGTTCCGGGTGCGCTGCGAGCCACCCCATGTACGCCTCCAGCATGGGTTCTTCGGCCACTCCGCTATCGATGCGAATGCAGGCGTCGCCGGGCAGCCGGCTGGTCTCCTCTCCGGCGGTGAGCACGACCGGTTTGCCGACGCCCATCAGCCGGATGGTCACTCCGGAGGTCTCGCCCGCCGAGGGGTAACGGAGGTTCACGCAGGCGTCTACCGCCGCGGCCGCCAGCCAGAACTCCGGCTCGCTCAGGAAACCGACGCGAACGACTCCGGGCGCGGCCAGCTCCGGCGCGAGCGCGCGTTCGAGATCCTTCGAAGCGAAATCTCCCGCCACCAGGAGCGCGGCGCCGCCTTCGCCGAGCGCGCGGAACGCCCGCAACACGGTATGCAGCCGCTTGGACTCGCGCAGGTGGCCGAAGACGCCGAACAGGAAGGTGCCCACGCCAATGCCGTGCGCGCTGCGCCAGTCCGCAACCTCGTGAGGGGAGGGAAGCGCCGGCGCGCGGAACAGGTGCGGGATTTCGACGACGCGCGCCCGCGGCGCATGCTCCTTCACGATGCGCGCCGCGGCGGGGTTGTGGACCACAATGGCGCGCGAGACCTCGGCGATCCGCCGCACCAGCGCGCGCTCGAAGTAGCGCGCATCCTGCGCCGAGAGCGCCCGTTCCTCCCAGAGCCCGGCGGCCAGGCCGCGGCTCGACTCGCCGTAGTTGTAGACGAATTCCTCAACGTAGGCATCGCGGTCGAGCCAGCCGAGGAAGAAGTGGTGGAGCACGGCGTCGTGCAGCACGGCCACGCCCGGCCGCTCCAGCGCGGCCTGGTAGGCTGCCCGGTGCAGTTGGTTGTTGCCCAGGTGATAGAGGCACACATCGGCGTCCGCAGACTGAACTCGCACCTGGCAGCGCGCTTCGAGCGCCTCCAGCAGCGCCTGGGCGTAGTCGGCCACGCCGGTCGGGGCCGGCGGCAGGGGAGAGAAGAAACCGACCGTCACGCCCGCGTCCTGGGGCCGAAGAGCGCCGTGCCGACGCGGAGGTGCGTCGCCCCCTCCTCGATAGCCACCTCGAGGTCGCCCGACATGCCCATGGAGAGCCTGACCAACCCGAAGCGCTCCCCCAGCTCCCGCAGGCGGCGGAAGCAGGGGCGCGACGCCTCGGGATCCTCCGACCAGGGCGGCATGGTCATTAGGCCGGTCAGGCGCAAGTTCGGCAGGCTGGCGAGGGACTCGATGAGCGCCGGCAGCTCCTCCGGGCCGGCGCCGCTCTTGGCCTGCTCGGGCGAGAGCTTCACCTCGATCATCACCTCGATCACCTGAGCGCGCCGCTGCGGGGCTTCGCTCAGGCGGCGGGCCAGCTTGGCCGAATCGACGGTTTCGATCACGTCGAACAGCTCGGCTGCGCGCCGGCTCTTGTTGGACTGCACGTGGCCGATCAGGTGGAAACGGGCGCCGCCGAGCGCGCTCGCCAGCGGCGCCTTGGCTTCGAACTCCTGCACGTAGTTCTCGCCAAAATCGCGCACCCCAAGCGCGTGAGCCTGGAGGATGGTGTCCGCGGGGAACATCTTGGTCACCGCGACCAGGGTGATGTCCTCACGGCGGCGGCCGGCCCTCTGCGCCGCCCTGGCGATGCGCGCCTCTACCGCCTCAAGTCGCTCGCGCAGCATCAACACCCATGATGACAGAGCGGCGGCGCCTTCACGCGCAGGGACTCAGCCGCGCCCGGGGCAATGCGAGCCTTATTCTTGCAAGGGATGACCGATGCAAAGCGGACGCGCGGTGGCAGCAGCGCCCGCTTCCGGGGCTCAGCTCAGTCCTTGTCCTTGGACTGCATGGCTTCGGCGCGAAGGCCCATGATGCCCAGCGTCGGCGCCCAGAGGCCGATCATGATCGCGATAGCGTGAGCCGTCTCCGGCGGGTAGCCTAAACGGGGGGCGACCATAAACACGAAGAACGACAGGGCCATGGCGAACACCATGACGATGTACCACCGCTTTGGGTTCTCTTTCTTCACTTTGCTCCACCTCGATCGAGGGACAGTAAACTTCGGGGTGATTATATCCGAGAAGCGGGAAGCTGTGGTCCGAAATGTGAAGGTCTGGTGAGGCCAGTCGTACTAGTACCCCCGATCCGTAGCGTTAATCGTGCCGCGGGCGGGTGACGAGTCCGGCTCCGGAGCCGTGTGCCCATACAAGGCCCGGTGAGAAACTCCCGCGCCGGCGGCACCTCAGTTATGAATGCCCGCCGGGGAACCCGATCTCGGAGTCGCAATCGAGCGCTTTCTTGCCACTGCCC
>JBEKLW010000425.1:0-3289 GCA_050008815.1 Bryobacteraceae bacterium | reverse complement strand
CGCGCGCTTCACGATAGTACCGCACCGCGCTCTGATACTCGCCCCGCTTCTCGGCCCACGTAGCCGCAAGGCCGGGATCGCGGTTCATGCGGCAGTATCGCTCTGCTTCCTCCGTCGCGCCATCAGCCATCAACACCTCCACGGCCTCTCGGTAGCGCCGCTGACTGAAGCCGAGGATGGTCGCAGAATCTCGCGCGAGCGGCAGCCGCGCCGCCGCCAGTTCGAAGCCTTCGCCAGTCGTGCCGATCTGCCGCACATCCTGGAAATAGGCGTGGCAGGCCGCGAGCCTGGGATCCTGGGTTTCGGCGGCTGTCCGGGCGAGCCTCTCACCGAATTCCAGAACGTGATTGCTCGGCTCGCGGAGGAACTGCAGGTCGTAGTGCAGCAGGTTCATGATCGCGGTGGATGCGCGCGAACGCAGGAGGAGCGCCAGGCCCTCGTCTGGGATACGGTCGGTGGATGCGAACTGCCCGTACGCCCTTTGGAAGAAGCTTTCCACCCTCCGTGCCGCCTCCTCGGGGGGAATCGGCTGCACGGCAGCGGCAAGGAGGTGCAGGAGCGTCGCCCGCAATTCTGAAGAGGAATCGACGCTTCGCCGCCGATCACCGAGGTGGCCGTCAGCAAGACGGTCGTACGACTCCAGGGAGACCGGAAAGCCGCCGTCCTTCGCGTAACGCAAAGCCGCGGAAGTGTTGCCCGAAGCGAGCATCCAGTCGATGGCGTCCTCGTGCCAGCCCAGCTTGCGGGAGATATCGGCCACGGCTTCGTCCACGCCGCACAGGCGGTATCGGGCAAGCGCGGCAACGAGGTCCCCCCGCTCGACCTGCCGATCGGCCTCCTGGAGGAGGGCCTCGACTTCATGCTCCTCCCTCCCCTGCCGGCGCGCGGCTTGGAGATGCCGGTAGAGCAGATGCTGGATCGCCGTCGAACGGCGAGGCTCATCGCCGTCGGAGCCTCGAGCCTGGCCCAGCTCGCGCGCGGCCTCCAGCCAACGCCCGGCCGTCTCGTGGCATCGCGCCAGACCCAGATGGTCGCCAGCGCGCTCGTAGCGCCGCGCGGCGGCATCGACCTCCCCGGCGCGCAGGAACAGCGGCGCTGCCTCGGCATCCCGGCCCAGAGCGGCGAGCCGTATGGCTGCCTTGAACGCCGAACGCTTCGTCCTGGCTGCCGGCACATCGGATTGGAGCTGGAGCCGGGCCTCCTCCGATTCCGAGGCGGCCGCTGCGAATGCATCCACCGCCTTCTCGATCTCTCCCCGCTTCTCCAGCAGCAGGGCGGCTTCCCTGTGGTCTCCGAGCTGGCGCAGGCACCGCAGCAGCTTCTCCTCGTTGTGGCCACGGCGGAAAAGACGCGCGGCCTGAGCGTGGTCTCCGAGACGAAGCCATAGGTCGCCGGCGCGCTCCAGCTCCCCCGCCCGCTCCCACGCGCCGGCGGCGTCCCGGCTCATGCGGGCCCGCTCGAACAGCTCGGCCGCCTTCCCGTGTTCTCCGGCGGCAAGGGCGGATTGGGCGAGTCGGTCGAAGGCCACCGCGCGCCGCCACAACGAGTCCGCCCGCGCACTCTCGCCCAGTCCCTCCCAGGCGAGCGCGGCCGCCTCCAGCTGGCCCCGCGACTCGGCAAGGTGCGCGCCGCAGGTCTGTGCCCGCCGCAGATCGCCGACCGAGCGCCATGCGCGCTCCGCCCGCTCCCACTCACTCGCGCGCTCCCAGCAGGCAGCGGCGAGGGCGGCTTCACCTCGACGCTCGTAGAGTGGCGCTGCCGCCGCGTTGTCGCCATCGGCCTCGAGCGCATGCGCGGTGGCAAGCTCCAGCTTTACCTCGGCGCCGGCATTGCGATAGCACTCCCGCGCCGCAGCGTAGCGCTCGCGCTCGAAGAAGTAATCGCCCTCCGCCTCCCACTCGGCGGGAGAGGAGGCGGTCTTCCACAACTCGGCAAGCCTGTCCAGCTCGCCTGTCCTGAATACCAGCGGCGCGATCCCCGGCGCCTCCCAGACCGCTGCGGGCCGCTCCCCATCCCACGCCAGCAAGGTGCTTCGCGTGCGCGTCACCGCAACGTACAGCAGTGCCAGCTCATACCGCACGTGCGGCAGGCGCTCCTCCTCGGGCCGATCTCCGAACACGATCACGCGCCAGACCGCCTCGGCGCCCTCGTCGGCGGCAAAGCGCCACAGGAGCACGGTGTCGAACTCCAGCCCCTTGGCCTCGGCAATAGTGAACACCAGCTCCGTGCCGAGGAGCTTCCGAAGCCGCTCGGCCTCGTCAGCGCGTCGGGTCAGGATGACCTGGCCCGCCCCGCGCTCCGCGAGCCTTGCCAGGAGCGTTTCCTCGTCCGCGCCCTCAAGCACCACCGGCGGCCGGCCGCCGAACTTCCACTCCTCGCGCATCTCCGTGTCCGCGAGGCCGACGAGCGAGGCCTTGAGGTCCAGCAGCGCGTTGGCCAGCCGCACGATCGGGCCGACGCATCGAAAATTGAGACTGAGGCGCCGGACCTCGGGCACCGGCAGGCCCCGTTCGCGGAAACGGTACTTCACCTCTTCCCAGCGAAAACCCGTCGGGTTGATGATCTGCCGGGGATCCCCCGTGAGCACAACCGACCGTGGATCGGCCGCGAGGCGGAACAGCAAGGCGATCTGCACGTCGGCGAGGTCCTGCACCTCGTCGCAGATCACCAGGTCCCACACCGAGGCGGCAGGCGCCGCCTCCCGTCTTCGCAGGGCTGCCCGGGCAAGGTCGATCTCGTCCCACCGTCCCGAGCGCTCGAGGCGCTCCTGGTAGAAGACGGCCACTGCGTGCAGGGCGGAGCGGTCGTGGCGGAAGTTGGGGGCGCGCTTGCGGCCGAGGGCGAGGTAATCGTCAAGCCCCAGCAGAGGGCGGGAGAAGTCCCCGGGGTGTTTCGCCACCAGGTCGGCAACTGCCTGCAATGCGGTCCTGACGGCCGCGGATCGCTCATCGTTCGGCTTCGCGAGCAGACCGAGGAACTCGTCCCAGTCCCTGAAGAGCGACCTCCGTTCGAGAGCCGCCTCCGCCTTCCGGCCGATGCCGAGGTTGCGGAGCCCCGCCATGTATTCCACAATGTCCCGCCGCTCGGCGGTCGAGGCAGCGCCGCGGGTGAACCGCTCGACCAGGAGGGCGCACCGCCGCGGATCCAGGGGAACCGTGGCCCCCTTGATGATGGAGCGAATCTCCTCCCACGCCAGCTCAGGATCGACGCGGTTCCTGTCGCGGTGATCGCGCAGGATGGCGGTGAACTCCCGAAGCCCCACCTCGGCCTCCGGGGCGAAGCCGGCCTG
>JBEKLW010000424.1:0-3304 GCA_050008815.1 Bryobacteraceae bacterium | reverse complement strand
CCTGCGGAAACGCGCAAACCCAGTGGCTGGCCAACCGCGGCGCGCTGGCGGGGCGCCACGGCATCTCAAGCACCAGCGCCGGCGCGGGCTGGAAAGCCAGGGCCGGTTCCAGCATGTTCCCGAGCACCGCCTTGGCCGGCGCCACCGATTGCGGCCGCGGCGCGGGCTGCCGCAGCGCGTTGCGGGCAGGCCGGCGCGCGAAGCGCAGGATCTCGGTCTCGCGCGGAAAGTCAAGGAACGCATCCGCGGCGAAGTGGCAACCAGACCGGCGGTTGAGGGCGGTCTCCGGGCGGTAAATCAACTCGCCTCGGCCCATCCCCGCGATCGAGACGTACCTGGCCGGAACGCGTCCCAGCGCCGGCTGCGGCGCCGCCAGGCTTGGCGCGGGTAAGGACAGCTTGCGGTCCGCGGGAACGGTTGCGGGACGTTGCCGCACCGGGACTGTCGAGACCATGGGCAAGCGCTCCGCCGCACGAGCCTGCAACTGCGGGGCGGCGCGCAACGGGCCCATGTGCAGCTCGCCGCCGTGGAGACTGTTTCCCCTCAGCCTGGGGATCGCCGCGGGGCTGTCGCCCTGCGCCGCTTCCGCCTGGCCGTCGAAGTCCGGCTCGGCGGCCTCCAGGTCGGTACTGTGCCGGAAGCTGCCCGCCAGCGACGGCCGCAGCGGCAACTCTAGGAAGAAGTTGACCTCTGGAGGGGGGGCCGCCGCAACAGGCGCTGGAGGCATGGCAAAGACCGCATGCGGCGCCCCAAGCTGGCGGGGGCGCCGGGTCTGCGTGGCCGGAGCCGAGGACGGCAGGGGTTCGTCGTGCCGGGGCGCCGGCACCTCGACCTCAGGCTGCTCAACGTAGGCTGGGAGTGGAGAAAACTCCGCGCTCAGGTCCTGGCTGAGATCGGTAGTCTGCTGGCCGGTTTCCAGCAGCCTGTTGAGCGCCGTCCGGGTGAGCGCGCGATACCGCTTCCGATGGTCGTCCGAGCAGAAGTCGGCGTCTGTGAGCTGCCGGACCAGCGACACCCGTTTCCCACAATAGAAGCAGGGCATCCAGCCAAGTCCTTCCCGTCAATTATATTGGTGTTATCTGTCCTTTTTCCAGAAGAATCAACTGGTTCAGGATCACTTGCTCGGGCACAACTTCACACCCAATACCGTCCCTTCTTCCTAAGCGCAGCCTCGCGATAGGAAACTAACGTCCTAGTACCCGGAGCGGAGTTAACTTCTGGGCAGCGACGCCTCCAGACGCGTAGTTAAAGAGCCTTTGTTAACTTCGGGTAACATGATCCGAAACCAGTCTCGACGGAGTACCGGTACTCTCATTTCGCCTCTGCTCGCCTCGCCGGGGCTGCCGCAGGCTTCGGCACGTTCCAGTGCACCGTACTAGCACGATCTTCTCGCACCGTCCGAAGCGAGGCGCCGCGGGGAAACGGCGGACCGGGCGGTACAATCAAACAGTCAGATGCTCCGGCGCCTCGCCCTGCTCGTGCTGCTGGCCGTGACGGTCTTTGCGGCGAACTTCCGGCTGTATTTGGCGGATGGCGGCTACCACGTGGTCCGGGAGTACGAGGTCCAGGGCGACCGCGTGCGTTTCTACAGCGTTGAGCGCAGCGAGTGGGAGCAAGTCCCCCTCTCGCTCGTCGATCTCAAACGGACCGAGGCCGAGCGCCAGCAGCGGCAGCAGGCGCTCGAGAAAGAAGCGGCCGACATCGCCGCCGAGGCGCAGTTCGAGCGCCAGCAGCGCGAAGAACGCGAGCGCGTGCCGGTGGAGCCAGGAGTCTACCTTGTGGAAGGCGGCCAGCTTCGCGCCGTCCGGCAGGCCGAGTCCAAGGTGGTCACCAGCAAAGGGCGCGCCGTGCTGAAGATTCTCGCGCCGATGCCGATTGTGACCGGCAGGGCCACCGTCGAACTGGAGGGCGAACACTCGGCCAGCGTGATCTCCATCGCCCGCCCCGAGTTCTACTTTCGCCTGGCGCAGGAGGAGCGCCTCGGCATCGTCCGGCTGGGAGCGAAGCGGCGCGCACGCATCGTGCAGCGCTGGGACATCGTGCCGGTGAGCAATGAGATCGTCGAGCAGCAGCAAGACGTCCCAATCTTCCGCAAGCAGGTGGCCGAGGGACTCTACAAGATCTGGCCCGAGCAGCCGCTTGCGCCCGGCGAGTACGCCGTCATCGAGTACACCGAAGGCAAGCGCAACGTGCAGGTCTGGGACTTTTCCTACGCGCCGGCCCGGTAGGCTGATCGCCTCCAGCCTGCGCAGCAGGTTGCCCGGGCGTTCACCGAAAGTCGCGCTTACGCTCCGATCACCTTCAAGGCGATGGCGTGATCGCAGGGCTTCTCCGGCGGCATCTGGACCCTCAGGCCGGCCGCGTCCTGAGTCCATTTCAACTTGCCCTTGAAGCCCAGCAACTCCACCTTCTTGACGTTGCCCACCCCCAGTGCGCCGGCCGTGGCCAGGGGACGAATGAGGGCCTCCTTCTCGGGCCAGCCCATTACGAATGCGTACAGCGCCTTGCCCTTCGTGGCGAAGCGGACGTCGGCGGCGGTGAACGGCTTGCGCGCGCGCTCGTTGAAGCGTTCCCCGCTGCGGACCTGCGCGCCGGGGCCGTCGCCGAAGATCTTCCAGGGGCGCGTGTCATAGATGGCTTCACCGTTCACGGCCATCCACTTAGTGATCTCCGAGAGGATCTTCAGCTCCTCGGCGTCCAGCTCGCCGTTGTTGGGCAGCGGGAAATTCAGCAGCAGGTTGCCGTTCCGGCTGACTATATCGACCAGCATGTCGATGACAATCTTCGGCGACTTGTAGTGGGCCTCCCTGTTGTAGTGCCACTCGCCGACGCAAGTGCAGGTCTGCCAGGGCTCGGGCCAGACCTTGTCCACGACGCCCCGCTCCACGTCGAACACGCACGTGCCGGGTTGGCAGTCCTCCAGGCGCTTGCTGGTGTAGACCGCCTCCACCCTGCCGCCGTGCAGTTCGGCGCTCTGGTTGTACAGATGCGCCACCAGGTTCAGGCCGTACTCTTCGAAGGGGATTCCTCCGTCGCAGTAAAGCAGGTCCGGCTCATACTGGTCCACCAGATCCTTGATGCGCAGCAGCCAGTGGCGCTTCCAGGAATCCGGGATGCCCTCGTCGTTCCAGGGGAGATCTTCGTAGATCTCCTTCACGTCGTGATAGAGGTCCGCGTACTGCGGATCGGTCCCGTCGTAAGGTACGCCGGCTAACGGACCCGTCTTGTCGCTTCCGTGGCTCACCGAGAACCACTTGTAACTGATCCACAGGTGGTCGCTTACGCCGAACCTCAGCCTCTGCTT
>JBEKLW010000423.1:0-4784 GCA_050008815.1 Bryobacteraceae bacterium | reverse complement strand
TGGTTGATGCGGTCCGGCCCGGCGACAAGGACGCCGTTCAGGCGGATTTCCGCGCCTGTCACGGGAGGGTCGCCTCGCCCGTCACCGTTCGCGATGGTCATGATATGCGGGAACTTGGGATCCGCAGCCGCGAACGTGAATTCCCTCGATCCGAAGAGGCCAACGAAGAAATCAAAGATGAGATCGGATCTAGAGTAGGCGCCCCCCACCAGCTTGTAGACAGTGTAGGTCTGAGGCTCACCGGCTCACAGTGCGGCGGGGCTGGTGTGCAGCGCAGTCACGGCCTCAAGGATGCCGTCGCCGTCCAGGTCAAGAAACTCAGCATTTAGCAACACAAAACGTGCGGTTCCGTCGTCATCTATCCCAAATGGGCCGAACGGCTCCAGCGCAGTCCCGTTCCACTTGAAAACTAACTGCCCCTGTTCCCCATGTTGGCCCGGGGACAGTTGGACCAGGAACTGTGGACGGCCGCTGTGATCCAGATCGATCGTGGAAATCCTGGGATCGAGTCCGCCGAAATTACACAGTTTGGCTCATTCACGAGCACGGCCGAACCGCCCTGCTTCTTGAGCACGCGGACGGCCGCCGAAACGTTCGTGCTGTACAGCGCTATCAGGAACTCAGGGAGTCCCGACCCATTGAGGTCGGCGGCCACGAATGCCGACTGCTTTGAAGGCGTTTCATCAGGCCACATTGCTGCGAAGTCGTCCACCAGCCGCTGCGGGAAGAACTGATCGACCAGCGCTTGGTCATCTGTGCCTTCGCACAGACAAGGATGCGCTGTCAGAAGCGCCAGCGGCAGCAAGAGCATCTTTACGGATCTGAAGATCCTGGAGCGCAGTCCGTCCGTTCCTGGCATAGTGACCTCCATTTTAGTCAGGATTTCCGTCTTGCCTTCCCGGCCACCAGCCAGCAGACTGCCAACCACCTCCGTTGGAGCCGTTTCTTTTGCCGTTCTCCTGTTTCCCTTCAGCCCCGCTTTGGTTCAAACTGGAGTATCGGAGGCAGCCATGCTAAAGGGTTTCAGAGAGTTTATCTTCCGCGGCAACGTGATCGATCTGGCCGTGGCGGTCGTTATCGGAGGCGCCTTCGGCGGCGTTGTCAGCGCCCTGGTCAAGGACCTGCTGACCCCGCTCATCGCGGCCATCGTCGGCAAGCCGGACTTCTCCGCGCTTACCTTCACCGTCAACAACAGCAAGTTTCTCTACGGCGAGTTAATCAACGCGGTGGTCTCGTTCCTGCTGATCGGCACGGCCGTCTACTTCTTCGTGATCGTCCCCACCCGCGCCATCCGCGAGCGGCTGTCGCCGCTGGAGGCCCTGGAGACGCCCGCCACGCGGCAGTGCCCGGAGTGTCTGAGCGAAATCCCGTATGCCGCTCGGCGCTGCGCCCACTGCACCTCGGTCATCGGCCAGCCCGCATAGAACACGGCGGGCTGATCAGGCAGCCCTCCAGCTGAGAACCGCGGGCGAGCCCGATCTTCTCACACCGTTCGAAGCGAGGCGCCGCGCGAGGCCGGCAGATTCAAGGCGCGCGACGGGGTGAGCCCGCAGGCGTACTTGAACAGTACGTCGAGGACTCACCCCGAGCGCAACGCGGAAGATGCCGGCCTCCCGCAAGCCGCAGCCGAAGGCGTGTGAGAAGATCGGGCTAAGACTTCAGGGCCGGCGCCATGATCGCTAACGCGCAGACCATCAGCGCCAGGCCCGCGCCCAAGTACCGGAAGGCGCGGCGGTCGGCGTTCTTCCACTCGCCGGTGAGGATGCCCCAGATGTTGGCCACCACCACCATCACGGTCATGAAGATCGGCCAGCCAATCACCTTGCCGAGGTCCCCAAGCTGGGTGCTGCCCACGCCGTAGAAGTAGAATCCGAACAACCACAGGCAGCCCATCGCCAGGGTATAGAGCAGGTTGCGGCCGCGGTCCGCCGGCAGGCCCGTCCCCCAGGTTTTGTTGCGCCCCAGCAGGTAGAGGCAGTAGCCGGCGTTGATGAGGAATCCCGCCGAGATGGCCACGGCGAAGACCGCAATCGAGGCGTTGTTCATGCTGGCCCCCAGCCTAGCCGCCTCCTTCTGGATCGGTGCGCCGAAGTTGAAGGCGAAGTTCAACATCGGCGAGGCGATGCCGGAGGCGATGCAGATGGCCAGCCCGCGCGCGAACTTGCGCTTCCCGCCGGCGGCCGAGCTGGCGTCTTTCAGCGCGCCGGCCTTGGCGCACAGCGCCACGCCGGCGATGACCACGGCCAGCCCGATAACCAGCAGCGCTCCGGGCTTCCCCCAGAACTTGGCCGGCTCCAGCACCGCCATCGGCACCAGCGCCCCCAGGGCGGCGGTCAGCGAGATGATGATGGCGAAGCCCAGCGCGACCCCCAGCGCCGCAATCCCCAGGCCGAACAGCACCGAGCCAATCCCCCAGCCGGCGCCGAAAATCGCCGTCAGGGCGAGCACGCCCGGCCCCGCGTTGGCGTAAGCCTGCGCCGGACTGGGCACCACCAGGGCGACCAGCAACCACGGGAACAGCACCATGCCGGAGATGGAGTAGAACAGCCAGCTCTTCTCCCACGGCCAGTTGCGGACGAACTTCTGGGGCAGCGCGAAGCTGCCCTGCATTATTGCCCCGGCGATCACCGCCAGCAGACCGATTCCAAGGCCGTTCATGGATGACTCCCGCACCCGCGCACATCGGGCCACGCCCGGGCGTAGCTGACAAGCATAACAAAGCTCCCCGTGGAGTAGCTCACTCCCCGGGCCGGCGCCCGGTAGGGGTGTGACGACCAGCGGGATCCCTGTGCAAAGAGCGAAGAATCCGCCGGTAGTGGGCGTCTACGGCCGCGGCTGCGGCTCGGCCGCCGGGCCGCGCCGCTGGAGCGCCTTGCCGCTCGAGGGGGGATCGGACTCGAGCTCGAAGATATGCCCTGCCAGGCTGGCCAGGAGCCGGCCCACCCCGAGCGGCTTGCCGCCGGTGGAGAAGAAGATCGCCCCGTCGGTCGATTCGCCGGGCCGGAGCGTGGTCTGGACCAGTGCGATCGCCGAAGCGGCCGCGGCGGCGCTCAGCTTGTTGCCGCCGAGCTCCGCCAGCGCGCTCTGCCGCCGCTGCTCGTACCCGTTGGTCGAGCGAAACCGGCTGACGCCGTTGAGCGTGCTCTCATAAGTCGAGATCAGATGGATGACGTCGCTGCGGGTGGCGCGCTCTAACAGGTGATCGACGACCCTCTTGGCCGGCAGCGCGGGCAGGCGCTCTCCCTCAACCCGCTCAAAGACAAAGTCCTCGGGCCGCACCCTGCAGGTCGAATCCGAGCCGTTCGAGATCCCCACCTGGAGGACCGCGTAGTCGTGAAGCTGGGCCGGCAGGTGAGCGAACATCACCGTCACACCGTCCCTGCTGAGCGTCTGATACTTCAGCCCGCTGGATTCGAACTGGATCACCTGCCCCGCCGCCCCGCCCGCCGTCACCGCGGCGAGCGCGGCAGGAAGCACCCAGGCGCGCAGGACCATCCCCTTCATTATGCAATGCCGCCCTCAGATCCGCGATTCGCGACCGATTCCGAGGGCTCACTGCCGCCGTCGGCCCTCTCATCGCGCCTCGCCACGGTCGTGGTGACTAGGCCCTGTTCAGTCCCGGTCGCCGGCCGATTCGAGGCTCTTGAGCTTGGCTGAGAAGGTGGTGCGCTTGAGGTGCAGCAGCCGCGCCGCCTGCTTTTTGTTGCCGCCGGCGCGCTCCAGCGCCTGGTTGAGGACGCTTAGCTCGATACCGCTGAGAGTGCGCTCGAAGTCCAGCCCCTCATCCGGGAGCCAGATCAGCGGCACGCCCTCCTCACCCGGTTTCCGCAACACCGGCAAGGGCAGCGGAAAGTCGCTCGAGACCAGGTTCGAAATGTCGCCGCTGAGTGCGATCGCCATCTCGATCGAGTTCTCGAGCTGGCGCACGTTGCCGGGCCATCCGTAGGCGCAGAGCCGCTCGAGCACCGCGGGCGCGATTCGCTTCAGCGGGATACCCTCCTGGCCGCAGATCTTGGCCAGGAAGTACTGGACCAGCAAGGGGATTTCGCAGACGCGGTCGCGCAGCGGGGACAGATGAATCGGGACCACGTTCAGGCGGTAGTAGAGGTCCTCGCGGAACGTGCCCTGCCGCACCTGCTCGGCCAAGTCGAGGTTGGAGGCGGCAATGATCCGCACGTCCACGTGCACCGTTTCCACGCCGCCCAGCCGCTGGAACTCGCGTTCCTGAATCGCGCGCAGCAGCTTGGCCTGGATCACCAGCGGCATAGCGCCGATCTCGTCGAAGAACAGAGTGCTGTGGTCCGCCTGCTCGAACCGGCCGATGCGGCTGCTGATCGCGCCGGTGAACGCGCCCTTGACGTGGCCGAACAGCTCCGCTTCGAACAGCGCCTCCGGAAGTGCGCCGCAGGCGACCGCCACCATCGGCAGATACCCGCGGCTGCTGGCCGCGTGCGTCGCCCGGGCGACCATCTCCTTGCCCGTGCCGGTCTCGCCCGTGATTAACACCGTGCAACGGCGCGGGGCCACCAGGCGGATGATCTGCTCGATCTCCTTCATCGCCCGGCTTTCGCCGACCAGGAACCGTTTCCAGGGTTCGGCGAGCGGCCGCAAACCAGCCGGCTGCGCGGCGCTCCGGTGCTCCAGCGCCTCCCCGAGGACGTGCGCAATCTCCTCGGCGGGACTGTCGGCGGGCAGGTAGTGCTCGGCGCCGAGTTTCGTCAGCCGGATGGCCTCATCCAGCGTTGGCTGATGGTGCAGGATGATGACTGGCGCCGAACGGTCAG
>JBEKLW010000422.1:0-3311 GCA_050008815.1 Bryobacteraceae bacterium | reverse complement strand
TGGCCGGGGACGGGGCGGCCTGGCGTAACGCGGTGTCGCCGGCTCTGGAGCGCTCGCACCCGGAGTACCCGCTGCTGCTGTCCGGCTTTGTCGCGCTGGTCTGGAAAGCAGCCGGAGACACTCCGCAATGGGTTCCCGTCGCGACCGGTTTTGTTTTCCTCGCCTGCGTGCTGGCGCTCCTGGCCGGAGCACTGGCCTGGATGCGCAGCGCCAGCTCCGCTCTGCTGGCCGGCTTCTTGTTGATGGCCAGCACGTCGTATCTGTTTCTGGCGCCGATGCAATACGCGGACCTGCCATTGAGCTTCTACTACGCGGGATGCTTCGCGCTTCTGCTGCTGGCCTCGGCCCAGGAGTCGCCGGGTTGGGGCCCGGGATTGCTGGCCGGCCTCGCGGCCTCGCTCGCCGCGTGGACCAAGAGCGAGGGGATGGCGTTCGCGGCGGTGGTGCTGGTCTGCTATTTCGTCGTCGAAGCGAAGGCAAAAGGAATGCGACGGGCGTTTGCCCGGTGGCGCGTGCTCGCACTCGGCGCCGCGCCCGTCCTCGCCCTGGTGGTCTGTTTCAAACTGTTCCTTGCGCCGGCGGCCGATCCGCTGGTGCGGCAAGGCGGCGCGGCGATCCTGCACAAGATCGCCGAAGCCTCGCGCTACGCTCAGATTGGGAAGGCCCTGGCGCTGGAGGCATACCGCTTCGGCCAACCGTGGTCGCATCCACTGCTGCTGCTGGCAATCCTCGCTTTTGGGCTGCGCTTTCAGGCCGAAGAGCGCTTCCGAACGGCCATTCGCGCCGGCGGCGTGACGCTGGCAGCCGTCTTTGCCGGCTATTGCGGGGTCTATGTGATCACGCCTTCCGACCTGACCTGGCACTTGCAGACCTCGCTCCCTCGTCTTTACGGACAGCTCTGGCCGGCGTTCCTGCTGCTGGTCTTCATGCTGCTGCGCCAGCCGGAGCAGGCGGCCGCGCCGGAGCGGAAGACGCCGGCCCGCCCGGCGCCAAAACGCGCGCATGCCTGAAGCCGCCACACGACGACCGCTCGGAATTGCGGTGGCGGCGGCCTTCGCGGCCCTGTTCGCCTTGAACTGCTACCGCGCGGCGACGCAATCCGTCACGCACGACGAAGCGCTGACGTGGGAGATCTACCTGGCGGGCCCAGCATCGAACATCTTCGATCATTTCGATGCGAACCACCACTTCCTCGGGACCGTCCTCGAAAGGCTGTCAACCGGTCTGCTCGGGACCTCTGAGCTCACCCTGAGACTTCCGGCGCTTCTGGCCGGCGCGCTGTATCTAGTGACCGCGTACCGGCTGAGCGTGCTCGCATTCGGGGGAGGTCCCCTGTTCGCTCTGGCTTCGGTCCTGCTGGTCGCCAACCCGCTCGTGCTCGATTTTCTGGTAGCGGCCCGCGGCTATGGGCTCGCCCTCGCGTTCCTGTTCTGCGCGCTCACGGCGATGATCGGGCACCTCGCCGCCGGCGCCGGGGCAAGTGATTGGAAGCGGCTCTGGAGGGCGGGGGCGGCGTTGGGCCTCGCAGTGGCGGCGAATCTGACGTTCGCCGCGCCCGCGCTTGCCCTGGCAGCGGTTTTCCTGGTCCTGCTGGCGCGGCGGCCTGCCCCGCCGGCCAAGCCGAAGCGACGGCGCAAAGCGAATGCTCCGCCGAGCGCTCGTTCCGAGGCGGCGCACTTCGCCATACCGCTCGGCGCGGTCGGGCTGCTCTATGCTCTTGTGGCGCCGCTCACGAAGGCGCGGGCGGCGGATTTCTACGTGGGCGTGGATTCCGCGATCCAAAGCCTGCGCAGCCTCGCCGCCGTGTCCTTCGCCCACAACTCGGGAATCGGCGGTGTGAATGCGCCGCCGGGCCCCTGGCTGGCCGTTCTTGCCGCGGTGCTGCCCTGCGCGGCTGTGACGGCGGCGGCTTTCGGCGCCGTGCGGGTCCTGGGTGCGCTCCGCAACGGCCGCGCGCCAGGCGCGCTGGATGCGACGCTGCTGTTGGCCGGGTGCACCGTTGTAGGCGCCGCGCTCTGCCTGCTGGCCATGCATTCCCTTGCCGGTCTCCCTTATCCGGGCGGCCGGACGGGACTCTACCTGCTGCCGCTCGAGGGTCTGTGCGTCGTCGCCATCGCAGCCGGCCTGCTGCGGCACGCGGCGCCGTTTCGGCTTGCCGGTATCGCCATGGCTCTTCTTGGGGCGGTGATGGCTGGCGAGTACGTCCTGCAGCTCAACCAGACTGCCTTCCACGACTGGCGCTACGATGCGGACTCGAAAGCGATCCTCGATCGCATCAACGCCGACCGCCGCGGCCGCGCACCCGTTCGCATCGGCGTCTCCTGGCAGCTCGAGCCATCGTTCAATTTCTACCGTTTCACTCGGAACTGGACCTGGATGCCAGTATTCAACCGCAACGGGCCCTACGGCGACTACGACTACTACGTGGTGATCGTGAACGACTACCCCGTGCTCCACTCAAAGCCACTGCGGGAGATCTACCGAGGCCCGAACTCCGAGACCGTGCTGGCTGCCAGTCCACATTTCTGAGTGCGCCCTAGCCCGGATGTTTCACCAGCAATCTGCTGCGGCGCGCGCTAGGGCCGCATCTACTCAAGTTGCGCTCGGCCGGCGTCCTCGATCCGTAACGGACCTCCGGGCGCCGACCGCGAGCGCGCCTTGTGGCGTCGCTTGATGCTCTTGCAGCCCCCTCACCGCGCCTCGCTACGATCGTGGTGAAACATCCGGGCTAGGGATTCTCAGCCAGTGGTAAATCATTGAGTCGTCGCGGGATTCGCTTTGGGGGACCCAGCCGGCTGGGCGGTCCATCACAGTGTGCGTGCGACCCAGTGGCTCCGGCAGGCGGAAACCCGAGGCGCCGGTTCAGTGCGCATGGCAGCCCGCACCAGGCGCTGACAACCCGCGCTGGACGAGCAGGACCGCCATGATGAGCATGAGTGCCGCGACCGCATAGCGCGAGTACGCGCCCAGTCGGCTGTGGATGCTGGTTCCGCCCGCGGCACAGACGGCCAGCGGGATGGCCGAAGTGACCCCGAGTATCGACATCGTGAAGGCGCCGCCGAGGGGAGACCCGCTCGCCGCGGCGAGCGCGACGAAGCCGTAGACCAGCGGGCAAGGCAGAAGGCCGTTGGCCGCGCCAATCAAAACTCTGCCCGCGGCGCCGGACTCGGCGGCGAACCTCGAAATGCCGCCGGCCAGACCCCGCAGCCAGCCCAGCCCGGCGCCGCCGTAGCGCACCACTCCAGCGGATTCCGCCGCGGCGAACAGAAGGAGCGCGGCGGCGGCGAGCGCGAGGAAGCGGGACCCGAGCG
>JBEKLW010000421.1:0-3320 GCA_050008815.1 Bryobacteraceae bacterium | reverse complement strand
GCGGCCAGCACTGCCAGGATCACGTGAAACGACGGGAAGGCCTCGCCCGCGGTGTCGATCGAGCGCTCCCAGGCCAGCAGCCGTCCCCAGCTCGTCTGCGGAACGAAAGGTCGCGGCGCTGCAACCAGCGGAATGGCGAGGAACATCGGAAAGGAGATCGCCATGGCCAGCAGCACCTGGAGCGAGAAGCGGCGCAGGTCCGCCCGCAGCGCGGCGGCGAGCGGAACCGCGGCTACCACCAGGTAGGGAGTCGAGTAGAAGGCCTCGGCCCACTCGATCACCCCCCAGCGGCTCTCAAACGGCAGGTACCCGCTAACGGCATCGGGCGGCGCCAGCGGGCGAAGCAGCAGGTACACAATCGCCCAGGGCGCCAACGCCAGCACGTAGACCGAAAGCCGGTCCCAGGGCCCGGGGCGAGACGCCTCCGGGGCCGGAATCGACAGGCGCGGCC
The DNA here is from genome assembly GCA_050008815.1 of Bryobacteraceae bacterium. Classification (GTDB taxonomy): domain Bacteria; phylum Acidobacteriota; class Terriglobia; order Bryobacterales; family Bryobacteraceae; genus JBEKLJ01. Next base: position 2,869 of record JBEKLW010000421.1, on the reverse strand, counting down.
TGGGGAGCGACTGGCCGAACCGTGCGCGCAGGTCGTGACGCTCGTAACCCAGCACCAGCGCCGCGCAGCCCAGCATGACCACCGGACTGACCAGCCAGAACCCGCTCGGCGAGCCGCACAGCAACGCGGCCCCGCCAGCGGTGGCCGAGAAGCCAACGTAGATGGGATGCGCCGTCCAGCCATAGATGCCGCCGGAGACGTAGCGCGGCGGGGGGAAGGCATTCATCGGCAGGCCGCCGCCGTGGATCCGCAGGGCCGCCATCCCGCTCGCCATCAGCGCGGCGCCGCTCGCGACCAGCGCCCAGCCCAGCAATGGCACCTGCGGCAGCGGCAGCGGCACGGCATCGCGGGTCAAAATCGCCCAGGCGATCAGCAGCGCCGGCAGGAACAGGACAAACGTAGCGCCGTAGAGCGCTCTTCCGAGTCTCACATCCATCGGACCACCTCGTGGATGGCCCAGCCTTCGCTCGACGAGCCATCCGGCTTGCGGAGCACGCCCCGGCTGCGCCATTTTGACTCGCGCGCGCGCAGCACGCGCAGGGGCAGGAGTCGCTCCACCCCCGGAATGATCGAGAGAGCCGTGTCGGCGAGCGCGCCGTCGCGCAGCACGGCGCTCTGGTCGAGCTCCAGCGCCTCGATCACCGCCGCATCCACCTCCGCGCCGTTGTGGATGGTGATCGTGCGCGTCTCGCGCCCGCGCCAGTGGATCCACACCAGCCAGTCCGCCGGCGAGAGAAACCGGCCCCAGCGCAGCTCGGCAGGACCCAGCCGCCAGGGCGGGACGCTGACGCTCAGCAGCTCCACATAGCCCAGTCCCCGCAGCTTGCGGCCGGCGCTTGCAACCTCCACCGAGGCCCGCGGCGCCTGGCAGCTCCACGCGATGCCAGCGAGCACTTCGCGCGCCTCCGGAGCTGCCGTCGCCCGCCACAGGCCCTCGACCTTCAACGCCGGCGCCGACCATTCGATCCCTCCGGCGCTCGTCGCCGGAGCCGGGCAGCGCAGCAGCGTCGATGGGCCTCCGAGCACGCTGGCATAATCCAGCTTCAAGGAACGCCAGCGTAGCTCGGCGTGATAGGCCAGGAAGACCTCACCCTCGTCCGTCACGCAGTCCAGGTACCACTTCGAGAGGTGGAACACCGGGTAGCATGATAGCGCAGCCGCCGGATCAACCGGGTAGGGTTCGATCATGATCGACCCAGGAGGGCAGGGGAGCTCGCGCCCGCCCTGGTAGAGGTCGATCATGATCGACCCCGGGCTTGTGTCAGTTGCCCTAGTGTTGTATACAAAGGATACTTGATGGTTTGGCACTAAGATTTTGAAAGCGACCTAACCCTATGGATATCAACCGCTTCACCGAAAAGGCTCAGGATGCCCTCCACGACGCCCAGTCCCTGGCTACCCGCCACGGGAACCAGCAGGTCGACGTCGAGCACCTCTTGGCCGCGCTGCTCGATCAGGAGGACGGCTTGGCCGGAGCGATCCTGGGCAAGGCGGGTATCCAGACTGCGGGCCTAGTCCAGCGTCTCGGGCAGGAGATCGAGCGTCTGCCCAAGGTCTCGGGCCCCTCTGGTGGACCGGACCAGCTCTTCGTCACCGTGCGGCTGAGCCGCCTGCTGGCCCAGGCCGAGGAGGAGTCGCGCCGGCTCAAGGACGAGTACATCTCGGTGGAGCACCTGCTGCTGGCCATGACCGACGATAGCAGCACTAGCGGCCGCATTTTCAAGGACCTCGGTGTCACACGCGAGCGGCTGATGCGCGCCTTGCAGGAGGTCCGCGGCAGCCAGCGGGTCACCTCGCCGACGCCCGAGACCACCTTCCAGGCCCTGGAACGCTATGGCCGCGACCTGACCACGCTGGCGGCTCAGGGAAAGCTCGACCCGGTCATCGGCCGGGACGACGAGATCCGGCGGGTCATACAGGTGCTCTCGCGGCGGACCAAGAACAACCCGGTGCTCATCGGCGAACCAGGGGTCGGCAAGACCGCGATTGTCGAGGGCCTGGCGCAGCGGATCGTGCGCGGCGACGTGCCCGAGGGCCTCAAGAAAAAGCGCGTGGTGGGGCTCGACATGGGCGCGCTGATCGCCGGCGCCAAGTACCGCGGCGAATTCGAGGAGCGCCTGAAGGCCGTCCTGAAGGAGATCCAGGCCTCCGAGGGAGAGGTGATCCTCTTCATCGACGAGCTGCATACGGTGGTCGGCGCTGGCAAGGCCGAAGGCGCCATGGATGCGGGCAACCTGCTCAAGCCGATGCTGGCCCGCGGCGAGCTGCACTGCATCGGCGCGACCACCCTGGACGAGTACCACAAGCACATCGAGAAGGACGCCGCGCTGGAGCGGCGCTTCCAGCCCATCCTGGTGGACCAGCCTTCGGTGGAGGACACCATCTCGATCCTGCGGGGACTGCGCGAGCGTTACGAGATTCATCACGGCGTGCGTATCAAGGACGCGGCGCTGGTCTCGGCCGCAGTGCTCTCCAACCGCTACATCAGCGACCGGTTCCTGCCCGACAAGGCCATCGACCTGATGGATGAGGCCGCGGCGCGGCTGCGCACCGAGATGGACTCCCGCCCCACCGAGCTCGACGAGCGCATGCGGCGCATCATGCAGCTTGAGATCGAGCGCCAGGCACTGAAGAAGGAGACCGACCAGGCGTCCCGCGAGCGCCTGGCGAAGATCGAGAAGGAGCTGGCCAACCTGCACGAGGAGGCCGACGCGCTCCAGGCGCGCTGGCAGAAGGAGAAGGAAGCCGTTGGCCGCTTGCGGAGCCTGCGCGAGCAGATCGAGCGCACGCGCCTGGAGATCGAGCAGGCCGAGCGGCACTACGACCTGGACCGCGCCGCCGAGCTGAAGTACGGCCAGCTCATCGAGCT
>JBEKLW010000420.1:0-3321 GCA_050008815.1 Bryobacteraceae bacterium | reverse complement strand
ACATCTTCCACCGCGGCTCGCGGGGGCTCGGGTTCCTGATGGGCGCCATGGGCGCCGGCGCCATCGTGGGCACGCTCTGGCTGGCCCGGCGGTCGAAGACCTCCGGGCTGGCCGACGTCATGTTCCGCAGCGCGCTCACGCTGGGCGCCGCGTTCATTGTCATCGCGCTCTCGCCGTCCTTCTACGTCGCGCTGGCGGGCATGCCGCTGGTGGGCTTCAGCGTGATGCGGCAGAACGTTTCGGCCAACACGCTCATCCAGACGCTCATCCCCGATGAGTTCCGCGGCCGCATTATGGCGCTGTACTCGATGACGGTGGTGGGCATCGCGCCGTTCGGCAGCCTGGCGGCGGGCGCCCTGGCGACCCGCATCGGGGCGCAGTGGACGGTAGTGGCCGGCGGCATGCTGGCCCTGGTGGCGGCGCTCCTGTTCCGCCTCCGCCTGCGGAGATTCCGGAGCCAGATCGCATGAAGAAAGCGTTGCTGTCGATTTTCCTCTGGCCGCTGCTGGCCCTAGCGCCGTGGGCGCAAGCGCCGGTCCAGACCGACCCGCTGGCGCAGGAAATCGGCGAGATCACCGCCGAGCTGGACCGTATCTCCGGCCTCAGGCAATTACGCCCGATCGACTACGAGCGCATTCCCAAGGCCGGCGTCAAGGCCTTCCTGGAGCGGCGCATACAGGAGACCCTCAAGCCCGAGGAGATCCGCACCCAGGAACTGGCGCTCAAGAAGCTCGGCTTCGTGCCGCCGGACTTCGACCTCAGGAAGACCGTCATCGACCTGCTCAGCGAGCAGGCGGCCGCATTCTACGATCTGAAGAAGAAGAAGTTGTTCCTCATCGACGGGAGCGCGGATTTCCTGCAGCACGCGGCGCTGGTGCACGAGCTGGCGCACGCCTTGGCGGACCAGCACTTCCATCTGGACAAGTTCATCGAGCGCGCCAGCCAGAACGACGACAGCGCGCTCGCCCGTCTGGCCGTCATGGAGGGGCAGGCGACCTGGTTGATGTCGGAGTACCTGACGCGCCGCGGCGGACAATCCCTGCGGGACCTCCCCCTGCTGGCCCGGCTCATGGCGCGCGCGGGCGAGTCCTCCTTTGGGCAGTTTCCGATGTTCGACCAGGCGCCGCTCTATCTGCGCGTGACGCTGGTGTTCCCTTACACGCAAGGCATGCTCTTCCAGCAGGCCGTCATCGAGAAGAGGGGCCAGGCGGCGTTCACGGAGGTCTTCCGCAACCCTCCCCTGAGCACGCAGCAGATCCTGCACCCGGAGAAGTACCTGGCCGGCGAGCAGCCGCTGCGGCCGCCGCTCCCGCAGATCGAGAACCAGCGCGCCTACAAGACCGTCACCGACGGCGCGCTGGGCGAGCTCGATCACGCCGTGCTGATCCGGCAGTACGCTGGCGAGCAGGAGTCGGAGGCGCTGGCGCCGGAGCTGCGCGGCGGGTTCTTCCGGCTTCTGGAGAGTCCCACCGACCACCGCATCGTGCTGCTCTATGCTTCCGAGTGGAGCGGGGAGCAAGCGGCCCGGCGGTTTTTCGCCGTCTACGAGAAGGTGCTGCGCGGCAAGTGGAAGGCCTGCACGTTCGAGTCACGAAGTCCCGAGGCCCTCGCCGGCCGCGGCGACGACGGCTACTTCCTGGTTCGCCTCCAGGGCGCGCGCGTAACGAGTGTCGAGGGTCTGCCGTCTAGAGAGAAGGCGAGCAACCGGCCGGAGGGACCCGTGCCGGCGGCGGCGCCTGCGATAGACTGAGAGTGTTGGAGGAGGAGTGAGCTGATGCGCTGCTGGTTGAGTTTCATAGCGATTCTCGCGCTGTTGGTGCTGCCTGCCGTAGCAGCGGACGTGCCGCGCCAGGCTCCCGAGCTGGCAGTGGCGCTTCCCGACGGCCGGCAGCTTCTGCTCAGCCAGTTCCGGGGCCAGGTTGTCCTCATCGAATTCCTGCACACCACCTGCGTTCACTGCCAGCACAGCTCGGTGATCCTGGAGCGCTTGCTCAAGGAACTTGGGCCGCGCGGTTTCCAGGTGATCGGCGTCGCCTTCAACGACAATGCGCTGATGCTGGTCCCGGATTTCGTGCGCCAGCTCGGGCTTACCTTCCCCGTCGGGGTGGGGGGGCGCGACGAGGTCCTCAGCTACTTGCAGCACCCCCTCGTGAAGCCGCTGTACGTTCCGCAGATGGTGATCGTGGACCGCAAGGGCATGATTCGCGCCCAGCACGGCGGCGAAGACGACTTCTTGGCGAATCTGGAGCCGAACCTTCGCGCTGTGATCGAGGTGCTGCTCAAGGAGCCCGCGGCCGGCCAGGCCGCGCGGCCCAGACCGCGCGCCGCAAAGACCGCGGCCGCCTCGCGCCAGGCGGCGCAGTAGCCCCGGCCGGGCGGGTTTCCGGCCGCCAGACGGCCGCTCGACGGGTTACAGTCAGCACGGATGCGCCCGTAGCTCAGCTGGATAGAGCGCTTGCCTCCGGAGCAAGAGGTCGCGTGTTCAAATCACGCCGGGCGTACCAGCTCACATCCTTCCCACCCCTCGGCAGCGGCGGCGCGTGAAGCCGCGTGCGGCCGAGACCGCCTTTTCATCCAGTGTGCCCGAGCGATTCTGTTACGCTCATTGTATCCATCGAGTCTTGGGGGACGAACTCATGGCAGTGGATCGAAGAGCGTTTCTGCGGGGTGTTGCCGGCGGGGCGGCGGCGGGCAAGCAAACAAGTCGAAGGAAGGGAGGGGCACGGAGAGGTGTCTGAGAAATCGCCCGAAATGAGGCACTTCCGGGTGTGTCCGTGCCCGGAGGAGGCAGAACTAGTATTTACTTGCATAAATAACAGTTAAGATGCATACTGGGGCATGAGCCGCTTTCCTGCCCAAGTGCATCTGACGAAACAAGAGGAAACGACCCTTCGCGAATGGACCCACAAGGGGACCGCGGAGCAGCGCCTGGTTGACCGGGCGAAGATCATCCTGCTGTCGCACGAGGGTCTCACGGTAGAGAAAATCGCCCAGCAGTTGGACACCCGGCCGGCGCGCGTCTCCAAGTGGCGGCAGCGGTTCGTCAAGGACCGGTTGAGCGCGCTTTCCGACGCGCCGCGGTCCGGCAAACCGCACAAGTACGGCCATGAAACGGAGAGCCGGGTGCTGGCTCTGCTGGATCAGCCGGCGCCGGAGGGCTACGCGCAATGGAACGGCGCGCTGCTGGCGGAGGCGCTGGGCGATGTGAGCGCGGACCAGGTTTGGCGCATCCTGCGGCGGCGTCGGCTTTGGGACGTCGGCGGGCGCCTACCTCTCCAGTTACCAGCTTGGGGCGGGTGAACTAGCCAAGCTCGCATCGGT
>JBEKLW010000042.1:0-10172 GCA_050008815.1 Bryobacteraceae bacterium | reverse complement strand
CTTCTGCGTTGCGCTCGGGGTGAGTCCTCGACGTACTGTTCAAGTACGCCTGCGGGCTCACCCCGTCGCGCGCCTTGAATCTACCGGCCTCGCGCGGCGCCTCGCTTCGAAGGGTGTGATAAGATCGGGTTCGGGAAGAGGGCAGACCGCGCACGTGACTCGCTACGTTCCTTCCAGGCACTACTTGCACGCGGGACTGGCGGCCGTGCTGTGCGGCCTCTTCTCGGTGTGGTGCGGATGGCGCTGGGCGCCGGCTTACGTGGCAGCCGGGCTGTTGCTGGCCACTGCGGCGTTGCTGCTCTACCTGGCCGCGCGGCCGGCCATCGAGATTGGCGAGACCCGCCTGAGCATCGGGCGCCGCAACATCGCCTGGACGGCCATCCGCCGGCTCGACCGCACCGGCTGGCTCTCGCCGCTGGCCGTCAGCCTGACCCTGGCGGACGACTCGCGCGTGCTGCTGATCTACCCGGGCGACGCCGATTCGGCCAACCGCCTGCTGCGGCACCTGCGGCGCCATGCGCGGGAGGCGCTCATCGACGGCATCCCGTACCGCCAGTTCTGGGGCGAGCCGTTGCCGGCCAAGGATCGGGCGCTGGCCTCGCCGCGCTACAGGCTGCTGCGGCCCGAGGATGAAGCCGAGGTCGAGCGCCTCTACCAGCGCCTGAGGACTGTCCGTCACCTTGACCCCGACAGCTCCAGCGACAAAGAATAGTTCGTGCCGCTGGTGCGATCCCGAGTTCTGCGCTGGGCTGTCCCAATCGCCCTGGTCATTCTGCTTTTGATTCTCGGACGCACGCTGTGGCTGCGGGCGCTCGGCTGGGGCCTCATCGACGCGCAGGAGCCGTTCCGGGCCGAGATGGTTGTGGTGCTGGCCGGCGACGACAAGGGCAACCGCATCGCGAAAGCCGCCGAGCTGGTCCGGCAGGGGTATGCCCCGAAGGTCCTCGTGAGCGGGCCGGAGTGCTGTTACGGCTTGAGGGAATCCGACCTGGCCATCGCCTTTGCCGTGCGGCGGGGCTACCCCTCCGACTGGTTTGTCGCGTTCCCCGTCTGCGGCGGCTCGACCCGCGACGAGGCGCGTGAGATCCTGGGCGAGTTGGAGCGCCGCGGCGTGGGTCGTTTCATGGTCGTCACCAGCAACTATCACACCGGCCGCACCGCCCGGGTCTTTCGCGGGCTGACTGCCACCGGCCGCTTCCGCGTGGTCGCGGCGCCGGATTGGGTCTTCCGGCCCGAGGACTGGTGGCGCAGTCGCGAGGGCCGCAAGCAGGTACTTCTCGAATGGACAAAGACGTTCGCCGACTGGGCCGGCCTGTGATGCGGGAGACGTTCCGCCGGCTCTGGCCGTATTACCGGCGCTACCGCCGCCCGCTGGTCATCGGATTCGGCGCCCTGGTGCTGAAAGACATGGCGGCGGCCGGCCTGCCCCTGCTGATCCGCGCCGGCATCGATGCGCTCACACGCGGCTTCAGCCTGGTCGTCGTCCTCCAGTTCTGCCTGCTGCTAGTGGGCCTGTCGGCCCTCAAGGGCGTCTTTCAGTACCAGATGCGCGTCACCCTCATCGGCATCTCGCGCGATATCGAATACGACCTCCGCAACAACCTGTTCGATCACCTGGTGGGCCTCTCCTCGGACTTTTACATGCGCATGCGCACCGGCGACATCATGGCCCGCGCCACCAATGACCTGAACGCCGTGCGCATGATGCTCGGCCCCGGCGTCATGTACTGGGCCGAGACCTCGCTGACCGTTGTGATAGTGGTCGCCGTCATGCTCTCGGTCGACTGGCCGCTCACGCTGATCGCGCTCCTGCCGGCCCCGCTGATCAGCCTGGCGGTCATCCGCGTGGGCCGCGTCATCCATGACCGCTTCGAAGGCATTCAGGCCATGTTCTCCGACATCTCCAGCCGTGTGCAGGAGAACCTCTCGGGCGTGCGGGTGATCCGCGCCTACGCGCAGGAGGAGTCCGAGGTGCGCCAGTTCGAGAAGCTCAACCGCGAGTTCCTGGCGCAGAACCTCTCGCTGGCGCGCATCTCGAGCCTGTTTATGCCGCTGCTTCAGGCGCTGGTGGGGGTGAGCTTCCTCATCGTGCTGTGGGTGGGCGGCCTGCGGATGATGAGCGGCCACATCTCCTTCGGGAGCTTCGTCATGTTCAACACCTACATGGGCGTGCTGGTCTGGCCGATGATCGCGCTGGGCTGGGTGGTGAACCTGATGCAGCGCGGGTCGGCCTCGCTCGGCCGCATCTGCCAGATCCTGGACGAGCGCCCGTCGATCGCCGGGCCGCCCTCTCCCCGGCGGCTCGAGCAACCCGTGCGGGGCGCGATCGAGTTCCGCGAGGCGGTGGTGGAGTACCCGGCCGGCCGCGCGCTGGACGGCGTTTCCCTGGCGATCCGCGCCGGCGAGACCGTGGCCGTCGTCGGCCACACCGGCAGCGGCAAGAGCACGCTGGCGCGCCTGGTTCCCCGGCTCATGGACCCGACCTCGGGGGCCGTGCTCCTGGATGGCATCGACCTGCGCGAGCTCTCGCCGGCCGAGCTGCGCCGCCAGATCGGGTACGTCCCTCAGGAGACCTTCCTGTTCAGCGCCACGCTAGCCGACAACATCGCCTTCGGCGTCGAGCGCGCCACCGCGGAGGAGATCCGCCGCGCCGCCGAGATCGCCGGGCTGGGGCCGGACATCGAGACCTTCCCGGAGGGCTACCAGACGCTAGTGGGCGAACGCGGCATCACGCTCTCCGGCGGGCAGAAGCAGCGCGCGGCCATCGCCCGGGCCATCCTGCGCGATCCCCGCATTCTCATCCTCGACGACGCGCTCTCGAGCGTCGACACGCTCACCGAAGAGCGCATCCTGCAAGGCCTGTCCGGCGTCATGCGCGGCCGCACCTCGATCCTCATCTCGCACCGCGTCTCGACGGTCCGCCAGGCGGACCGCATCATCGTGATCGAGGCCGGCCGCATCGTCGAGCAGGGCTCACACGAGGACCTCATCGCCGCCGGCGGCTACTACGCCGATCTGTACCAGAAGCAGTTGCTGGAAGAGGAGCTGGAAGCGATATAGGCCGTGAATGGACGTGAATGAACGCGAATCTGGCGGCTACTGCGCCGATCTCTACCAGAAGCAGTTGCTGGGAGAGGAGCTGGAAGCGGCATGGGTCGTGAATGGACGTGAATGAACGCGGATCGGGGGACATCTGCGTCCATTCGCGGCCGGCGAGCGCAACTTGAGTAGATGCGGCCCCATCGTGCGCCGCAGCAGGTTGCTGGTGAGCACGGCCGCCGCCGCTAGCCCGACGTACTCCCGCCAGCCGAGCCGCGACCGTCAGGGAGCGGAGCTTTTCGCTTTCACCCACGCAAACTACTCCGCTTGCTTACGCGCGCGGCTCGGTTCCGGGATGCATCCTCGCACAGGGCCGCTTGCGGCGCTCATACCCGCGCGTATGGTAGACTGACTAATAAGTCAGTCATGCCGCTGCTGGGAAAAACCAAACACGCCGTGGTCTCCGAGTTTCGTTGCGCGGAGATCCTGGAGGCCGCGCGGAGGGTGTTCGCCCGCAAGGGGTTCAGCGGCGCCACCATGGACGACATCGCCGAAGCGGCCGGCGTCGCCAAAGGCACCCTCTATCTCTACTTCTCCTCCAAGCGCAGAGTTTACCTGGCGGCCCTCAAGCAGGGCTTCATCAGGCTGATCGAGGAGACCGAGCGGAACGTGGCGGCGGCCCCGACGGCCGCCGAGAAAATCCGGGCGTTCATCACCACGCGGATCCGCGATGCCGAGGAGAACCGGAATTTCGTCCGGATCTACCACGCCGAGTTCGGCAACACCGGCCCGCCCCACCTCGACAAGGAGCTGCGGAGTCTGTACCTGCGGCAGGCCCAGACGCTCGAAGCGGTGCTGCGCGAAGCGGCGGTCGAAGGCCAGATCCGTCCCGTTCGGGCGGATGCCGCGGCCGTTATCGTTTACGAAATGACCCGCGGGCTGGTGATGCAGCGCCTGCTGGGATGGTCGACCGCGACCGCCGAGCAGGACATCGACTTCCTGTTCGAGTTGATCTGGAAGGGCCTGGCCAACCGATGAAGATCCGGGCCGGACAACGTTTGTGCATTTTGGGAAGGTTCTCGTGAGACATCGTAAGCTTCCATTGGGGCTGGCAGGTGCTGCCGCCCTCCTGTACGGTCTGCTGCTGGCAGGATGCGCCGCGTCCGGCCAGAAGGAAGGCCCGACTGAACCCCCGGCTACTCCCGTGATGGTGCTGGAGGTGCAGCCGCGGGACGTTCCCGTCTTTGCGGACTTCGCGGCGCAGACCTACGCGCGCAACACGGTGGAGGTCCGGAGCCGCGTGGGAGGCTACATCGAACGCTGGGAGTTCCAGCCGGGTGCGGAGGTCCAGGCGGGGCAGGTGCTCTATGTTCTGGATCTGCGGCCCTACGAAGCCGCCGTCCAGCAGGCCCAGGGAAACCTCCGGCAGAGCCAGGCCGATCTGGAATTCGCCCGGCGCCAGGTCTCGCTCTTGCAGGCACAAGCCAATCTCGCCTCCGGGCAGGCCAACCTGGTGAGGGCCCAGCAGGACTATGACCGCCTCCGCCCGTTGGTCGAGGCGGACGCCGCCGCGCAGCAGGATCTGGACGCCGCCGTGGCCGCCCGGAAGGCCAATGAGGCGAACGTGAGCGCCCTCACGGCGAACGTCGATCAGACCGGTCTTTCGACCCGCACCCAGATCGACGCCATGCAGGGCAAAATGGAGTCGCTCGAAGCCGCCTTGCGCGCCGCCCAACTGAACCTGGAGTACGGAACGATTCGGGCGCCGATCAGCGGCCGCATCGGCGACTCGCTGGTTCCCGTCGGCGGCCTGGTGAGCCCGAACTCCGCTCAGCCGCTGACCACCATCGTCCCGCTGGACCCCATCTGGGTGCGGTTCAAAGTCACCGAGGCGGCGTACCTGTCCTGGACCAGGCGGGGGCAAAAGATGCTGGGCGGCGGTCTGCCCTTGACACTCATTCTCGCCGACAACTCCGAGTTCCCCTGGAAAGGGCACATCGAGAACTCGCTGAACCAGGTGGATCCCAAGACCGGCACTCTGGAGTTGCAGGCGCGTTTCCCGAATCCGCAGCGCAGCTTGCTCCCGGGCCAGTTTGGCCGGGTTCGCGTGGAGGTCGAGGAGCGGGCCAACGCGATTGTGGTGCCACAAAGGGCCGTGCAGCAGTTACAGAGCATGCAAACGGTCTATACCGTTGGACCGGACAACAGGGTGCTCACGCGCGCGGTTACCACCAGCGACCGCGTCGGAGAGCTGTGGGTGGTCGAGCAGGGCCTCCAACCGGGCGACCGCGTCGTGGTCGAAGGCCAGTTGAAAGTGCGACCGGGCGCCCGTGTGCGGCCGCTACCTTACCGCGCGACGCCACTCGAGAAGCCGAGGACCGGCAACTGAGCCATGGCGCGCTTTTTCATTGACCACCCCGTGTTCGCGATGGTGATTGCCATCGTGATCGTCATCCTGGGCGCGGTTGCGATTCCGAGCCTCCCGGTCGCGAACTACCCGGAGGTGGTGCCTCCGGTGGTGCAGATCGCCACCAGCTATCTGGGCGGCAACGCGCAGGACCTCGAGAAAACCGTCGCCCAGCCGATCGAGGAGCAGTTGATCGGTCTCGACGGCATGCTCTACTTCCTTTCGAGCAGCGGCAACGACGGATCGCTCAACATCCAGGTAACGTTCCGGCTGGGCACGAATCCCGACATGGCCACCGTGCAGACGCAGAATCGCGTGAACATCGCGATGCCGCGCCTGCCGCCGGAAGTGCAGCGCCAGGGCGTGACGGTCAAGAAAGTCTCGAGCGCGTTCCTGACCAGCATCAGCCTGGTCTCGACCGATGGCCGCTACGACTCGCTGTTCCTCACCAACTATGCGCAGATCAACCTGTTGAACCAGGTCGCCAGCCTGGATGGCGTGGGGGAATGCCGCCTGGGGGCCAACCAGGTTTACTCCATGCGCGTGTGGGTGAATCCGGACAAGATGGCCAAGCTGGGCATCACCGCCACCGATATCAGCGCCGCCATCCAGGCGCAGAACCGGCAGAACCCGGCCGGCACCCTGGGGCAGCCCCCCGCGCCGGCGGGGACGGATTTCCAGTATTCGGTGAGCGCGCAAGGACGGCTGGTGGACCCGAGCCAGTTTGGAGACATCGTGTTGCGCGCCCAGCCGGACACTTCCCTGCTGCGCATCCGCGACATCGGCCGGGTACAACTCGGCGCGCAAAGCTACAGCGGTTTCAACCGCGTGAACGGGCGCGCTTCGGGCAACCTCATCGTGTACCTGTCTCCCGGCGCCAATGCCGTGGCCACCGCCGACCGGGTCCGCAAATTCATGGCGCAGGTGAAGAAGAACTTCCCGGCGGGGATGGATTTCATCATCCCGTATGACTCGACGGTGTTCGTGCGCGCAGCCATCAGCGAGGTGCTGCTGACCTTGTTCGAAGCCATCGGGCTGGTCATTCTGGTGGTCTTCATCTTCCTCCAGAACTGGCGTGCGAGCCTGATCCCGCTGCTCACGGTGCCGGTGGCGATCGTCGGTACGTTCGCGCTGTTCCCGCTGCTGGGGTTTTCCATCAACCTCACCAGCATGTTCGGCCTGGTACTGTCCATCGGCATCGTGGTGGACGACGCCATCGTGGTCGTCGAGGCCGTGCAGCGCCATATCGATGACGGAATGGCGCCGCGCGACGCCACCATCCGCGCCATGGAGGAAGTGTCCGCGCCCGTGGTGGCCATCGCCTGCATCCTGGCGGCGGCGTTCATCCCGGTGGCGTTTCTGGGCGGCATCAGCGGCCAGATCTACAGGCAGTTTGCGCTCACCATCGCGGCCTCGGTGCTGATCTCGGCCTTTAATGCGCTGTCGCTGAGTCCCGCGCTGAGCGCCCTGATCCTGCGGCCGAAGGGCGAAAGCCACAGCTGGCTGGCGGGCTTTTTCCGCGGCTTCAACCGGGGCTTCGAGTGGGCCAGAAGCCGTTACCTTTCCGGCGTCGGCTCGCTGATCCGCAAGTCGGCCTTGGCCCTTCTCGGGCTGCTGTGCCTGTGGCTGGCGGCCGGAGCTCTGTTCAAGCATCTTCCCGTCAGCTTTCTGCCCGAAGAGGACCAGGGCACGATCTTCGTTTCCATCCGACTTCCCGACGGCGCCTCGGTCGCGCGCACCGATGCCGCCACGCGCAAGATCGAGAAGATATTGGGCAGTCTGCCCGGCGTGGGGGGGACTTTTACCCTGGGAGGCATCGACATTGCCACTCGCACCAGCAGTTCGAACGTGGCCACGGTCATCGTCCGGCTGAAGCCGTGGGATGAGCGCAGCGCCAAAGAGTTGCAGCTCCGGCCGATTCTGGCGCGCATGCAGGCCGCGTTCTCCGCGGTGCCCGAAGCCGTCGTCTTCCCGTTCGGCCTTCCTCCCATCCTCGGCCTCAGCACCACGGGCGGTTTCCAGTTCATGCTCGAAGACCGCGCTGGCGGCAGCGTGCAGGACCTGGCGGAAGCCGCCGATCTGCTGGTGCAGTCGGCCCGGCAGCGGCCGGAACTCGGAAACGTCATCAGCACTTTCCGCCCCAATGTTCCCGCCTACAGGGTGGACATGGACCTGGCGAAGGTGGAAACGCTGGGCATCCCCGTCACCGACGCCTACAATACCCTGCAGACCTTCCTCGGCGGTTTGTACGTGAACGACTTCAATGCGTTCGGGCGGACCTGGCAGGTGGTGGTGCAAGCCGAGCCGGAGTTCCGCAGCCAGCCGGCCGACATCAGCCGCTTCTACGTCCGCAACGGTGACGGCGATATGGTCCCGCTCGGCACGCTCTCGACCGTGAGGGCCACTGCCGGACCGGACGTGGTGTACCGCTACAACCGTTTCCGCGCCGTCCAGATGCTCGGCGGACCCGCCCCCGGCTACAGCAGCGACCAGGCCAGCGACGCCATGGAGAGCCTGGCCGCTTCCAAGCTGCCGCCCGGCTACAGCTACGAGTGGACCGGTACCACCTATCAGGAAAAGGAAGCGCAGGGCCATGAAGCCGTGATCTTCGGTTTTGCGGCGGTGCTCGTGTTCCTCTGCCTGGCCGCGCTCTACGAAAGCTGGTCGATCCCCTTCGCCGTGCTCATGGCGCTGCCGCTGGGTCTTCTGGGGGCGCTGTTCGCGGTCTGGGTGCGATCGTACCCCTACGACCTCTACACGCAGATCGGAATCGTCACCCTGATCGGGCTGGCCGCCAAGAACGCGATTCTGATTGTGGAATTCGCCCGGATGAGCCACGAGCACGGCAAGTCCATCCCCGAGGCGGCCCTGGAAGCCGCCCGCCTCCGGCTGCGACCGATCCTGATGACTTCGTTCGCCTTCATCCTGGGCGTCGTGCCGCTGATGATCGCCACCGGCGCCGGCGGGGCTTCCCGGCGATCGCTGGGCACCGCCGTTTTTGGCGGCATGAACGCAGCCACGCTGCTGGCCATCTTCATCGTGCCCGTGCTCTACGTGGTCATCCAGCGGATTGCGGAGAGGAAGCGCGGACCGGCGCCCGGTTGGGAGCCCGTTCCGGAGCAAAGCGCATGAGAGCTCGAGCCCCCTTCCTTCTATTGCCCTTGCTGCTGGCGGGTTGCGCCATGGGCCCGAACTACCGGCGGCCGGCGGTCTCCGCGCCCGGTCAGTATCGCGGTGCGCCCCCGAACAGTTCAGCGGCATCACTGGCTGATGAAAAGTGGTTCGACCTGTTCCAGGACGATACCCTCAAGCAGCTTGTCACCAGCGCGCTGGAGCACAACTTCGATCTCGGAATCGCCTCCGAGCGAGTGCTGGAAGCCCGCGCCCGGTTCCGCATCGCCCGGGCGGGCGAGTTCCCGTTGGTGACGGCACAGGCTTCCTTTACTCCCTCACGTCCTTCCCGAGTGGGCGCGAATCCGGTGCTCCCCGCGCAGTCGCTCGACGTAAGCTACACCCAAGCCGGGGTGGGACTTTCCTGGGAGCTGGATTTGTGGGGCCGGCTGCGCCGCCTCTCGGAATCGGCGCGGGCCCAATATCTGGCTACCGAGGAGGGCCGGCGCGCCGTCATCGTCTCGCTCGTCGGCGATGTGATGGGCCATTACTTCACCCTGCGCGAGCGCGACCTGGAGCTGGACATCGCGCGCCGCACGCGCACCATCGCCGAGGACAATCTCCGGCTGGTTCGTCTGCGTCACGAGCGCGGCGCCGCCACCGGCCTGGACGTGCGTCAGGCCGAACAGCTCCTCTACACCGCCACGGCCCAAATCGCCGGCACACAGCGGGACATCGGCCAGGAGGAGAATGCGCTCAACCTGCTGGCGGGCAGGCTCCCGGGCGATGTCGCGCGGGGAAGAGCGTTGGATGAGTTCCGCCTGCCGGCCGAAGTCCCGTCCGGATTGCCGTCCTCGCTACTGGATCGGCGGCCCGACATACGCCAGGCCGAGCAGAACCTGATTGCCGCCAACGCGCAGATCGGCGCGGCCAAGGCGCTGTACTTCCCGCAGATCTCCTTGACGGGCCTGCTGGGCGGCCAGAGCTCGGCGCTCTCGAACCTGTTTACGGGCCCGGCTCGTTTGCAGAACGTCACTTCCGCCGCGATCCTGCCGATCTTCGACGCCGGCCAGATCCGCGCCGGCGTGCGCCTCTCGGAAGCGCAGAAACGCGAGATGCTGGTTGCCTACCAGCAGACCATCTACAACGCCTTCCGGGAAGTATCCGACGCGCTGGTGGGCTATGACCGTACGCGCGAAGAGCGCCAGCAGCAGGAGTTGCTGGTGGGGGCGCTGTCGGAAGCCACCCGCCTGTCCAATCTGCGCTACAAGGGCGGCCTGGACAGCTACCTGCAGGTGCTCATTGCCGAGCGCAGCCTGTTCCAGGGCGAGCTGGCGCTGGCGCAACTGAGGCTCCAGGAGATGCTCTCCTTCGTGCAGCTTTACCGAGCCCTCGGCGGCGGCTGGCAGTGAGCCGCGCATCCGGGCTATGGGCGAAGCGCACCTTCGCCCCAGGCCCCACTAGCCGCCAGCCGCAGGCCGCTTAGGCTTTGCCGCTCTTGAGCTTCTCGCGCTGCTCGCGCAGAACCGCCCTGCGGCTCAGTTTGATCTTGTTGCCTTCCAGCGCCAGCACCTTCACCAGGATCTGGTCGCCCTCGTGCAACTCGTCGCGCACG
>JBEKLW010000419.1:0-3336 GCA_050008815.1 Bryobacteraceae bacterium | reverse complement strand
CGCGGGTGGGCCTCGCAGTACCGAATCAGCGCCATGAAACCGGGCCGGCCCTCGGCAGTGGCGCCGGAGACACCGGGGTCCGCGAAGATCAGTTGCTCGGGGAGTTGCCGTCGCAACCGGGCTGCAAGCGCGCTGATCTCCGCGCGCTGGTCGGCCAGCGAAGTCTTGCGCTCGGCGGCTTGGTCCTCTTTCGAGACGCGGACGTAGCCAACGCAGTCAGCCGCAGGCGGCACGGCGCTGGCCGTTAGGGGAGTGGTCACGCGGCGATAGCCTCTGGAGGGGCAGGGGACGGGGCGCCGCGCGTGGCGACGCCCTCCAGCTCGAGCACCAGCGCGACGTAGCAGGCGAGCCAATCTTGTAGATCAGGCAAGGGGTCGCCAGTCCGGACATCTAGGGTCCACGGCGTCCGGCACTTGAGGGCTCGCGGGTGTTCGGGCGCGGTGGCGTGAGGTGGCACTAGTCGTCCTCCTGCACCGTGGCGTCCGCATCCTCCAGCTCGCCAGCACTCCCGTCGAGCAGCGCCGCGGCCTCGAGGCACCCGCGCCGGCGCAAGACCTCCGCCTCAGCGTGCCAACGGGCGGCAAGCGCGGCGAAGAACTCGGACGGAAGGGCTATCGCGGCTTTCACGCGGCCTCCTCCGATTCGGCAGCCCAGGAATCCTGCCCCGCGGGGGGTCCCATAGACCCCCCCTCGCGGGGCGGACGGCGTTCCCCATCTACCGCCCCACCGTCTGCCCCAACTCGCCCCGCCAAGTCCCGCAACGGCTTACGGCCATCCCTTTGGAGCGGCGGGCCATCCGGCCCGCCATCCGCCCCGACGCTGCTCAAACCGCCTACCGGGACGGATGGATTGGAACGGTGGTACATGTAGTGGTTGCCGGCGCCGCGGTCCTCGATGGCCCCTTTCCGTTCGAGGACTTCAAGGCAGTTGTCCACCTCGCAGTGGCGAACGCCAATGGCATTGCGGATGGCTGTTCGGGAGCAGTCCGGGTGGCGCTCCAAGTAGAGAAGGATGCGCGCTTCCAAGGTCAGAGGCGCCGCGTTGGCAAGCTCGTAGGTGTCACCAACGAGGCGGAGGGAATACCCGTCCACCTGCCAGCGCGCGCGAGCCCGGATGCGCCGCAGATTCGAATCGCGATCGTCAGCCTCCATTTCCAGAATGCAGTCCACGGTCGCGCCGATCGCGCTTGAGTCCCGATAGTGCCCGTCGCTCTTGTTCGCGTGGGCGCCGAGGATGATGGCGGAGCCGCTGTCATTCGCGGCCTTCTTGATCTCCAACATCAGCGGCGTCCATGCAGCCGAGTTATGGGCGTCCGTGATGTTGAAGGCCGCGAACGCAGCGAGCGTGTCCACGACCGCGAGCCTCGGACGACGGTCGCGCACGGCGCGAAGGAAGCTTGCCGGCGCGAAGTCCCACTCCCCTACGATGTCGAGGTTCTGCGGTTCGGCACGGAAACGCTGGAATCGCGCCACCAGGTCGAACTGGGATTCGTTGTCGGCCGAGAGCCAGAGGACCTTGCCGCAGTCCGTGAACTCGTCGAGGAAGTAGCCACCCCGGCTGACCGTGGAGGCCGCCGCGCTGACGAGCGTGGACTTGCCGGACTTCTCCCTGGCGGCCAGCAATGTGACGCGGCCCGCCCAGGCGAGGCCCGGGACGACGATCTTGGGCGGCTGTAGGATAGATGCGTTGGCGAGCAGATCGGCCAACGAGTGGATGACGATGCCCGGCCATTCCGGCGCCGTCGTACTGCCAGTGCCTGCTTGCGGTACGGAGAGCGGCGCCGACTCAACGCTGTGCGGAGGCGTTCCCATGGGAAGCGCCCGAAGAAAGTGATGCTGGGCCATGCGGCAGATCGGTGAATCCGGCTGCGACCTTGTGACGTCTTGGGTGTTTGCCCGCGAAGTTGGGACGAGGCGGATTGAGTGGCGCATCGCCCTGGGTAGCCCGCCGCTGTGGCCTCCCGCGGCATCTCGTTGGTCGTCTGAGCCTTGCGCCCTGTGCGCTCTCCATCGTGGCCAGAGGCCCCTGGTTTCCTGCGGACATCGAGTTCATGTGATCAACCCCTTGAAAAAGGACGTACAGCTGGCATACTGCTAGCAAACAGATGGCGAACCGCTATTGAGCAGGTACCGAGAATCGTGCCTGCACCACAGGTGGACGTAATGGTCTGCGAAGCCACTTCGCCGGGTCCAGGTATGGCGTAACATGCCGTCTGACAACTGCTTAGCTCGATCTGATGATCGGCGTCCGTGCCACGCGAAAACACGAGTGAAATGAGGGATAATCCCATATTGATCATCGTGCCCATAATGGTTAAGTTACACACGGTCTCAGCGGAGGTCAAGGCGTCGTGGCAGGCGGGAACCAGTGGGTGGTAGCAGGGGATATCGGCAAACGCATCCGGGCGCTGCGCTTGGCGCTGGGGTGGTCGCAGACCCAGTTTGGCAACGCGGCGGGCGTGCGGTACGACCAGGTACTGGCGTGGGAGAAGGGCCGGGCGTGCCCTCCGAGGGGGCGGCTGGAACGGCTAGCCCGGCAGCAGGTCTGGCCCATCGAGATCTTTGCGGATGGCGGGCCGTCGCCAGACGCGCAGTGGCTATCAGCGTTAAGGAGAGCGGACGCAGCGCCACTACCGGCGAGCGAGGCTGGGCTGTCGAGTTTGGGACCGCTGCCCACGGACGAGGTCCTAGCGCTGGCGCTGCACGATCGACCAGGGCTCGTTCGTTACCTTCAGGCCTTGTGGGGAGGGGATCCTCGCCTGCCAACGCGAACGAAGATGGAGCTGATCACCGTGATCGAGCGGATGGCCCAGGGGCAAGGTACTCCGCTCCCCGGGAGCTTCGCTGACACGCTGCGCGCGATGGTTCGCGAGCGCTGCATCTGAGGGCTCGCGCGGCCGATGAGCGCGTGCAGGAGCCTGCGTGTGTTTCTACTGACAAGTCAGCGGCCTGAGCGGCGCGGAGCTAGACCGTGGGCTCGCGTTTCGAGGTGACGTGCGACGGCTGTGGTCACCGGTCCGTTCAGCATTGGCCCGGTGCGTAGGCGGCCGTCAACCTACCAAATCGTAGTAAGTATGCCCGCGCCCGCGATCTCACCCCGCATGACTGTGGCGACGTGTCTGGCCCGTCGAGAGCTGCTGTTGCCTAGAACCTGCCAGTTCTCTACCATACCGCGCGCGAACGGATGCCAAACGGCGGCAAACCGGGCGGCCCGCGGAGCCGTTCACGGTCACCATTTCCACGGCAGGCCCCCTGGCGCCCCCACTCTACCTACGGGTTCGCCACGGCCACCGGCGTGGAGCGATGGCTGGTCGAGCCGTCACCCAGTTGGCCATAC
>JBEKLW010000418.1:0-3343 GCA_050008815.1 Bryobacteraceae bacterium | reverse complement strand
GTCGCCCGTTCAAGCGAGCTGTAGCCGGCGCCAAAGCTGAGGTTGCCGGTGCGCGCCTCCTTCATGGATATCTTGAGGTCGCGGCGGCCGGGGATGTTCGTGCTCTCCGGCGTGAGATTGACGTCCTCGAAAAAGTTCGTGTTCTCCAGGCGCAGCTTGCTGGCCTTCATGCGCACGGTGTCGAACACGTCGCCCGGGCTCAGCACCAGTTCGCGAATGATGACGATGCTCTTCGTCTTGGTGTTGCCCTCGATCTTGATGGATTCGACGTAGAACTTGTCGCTCTCCTCGACCTGGTACTCGATGTCGATGTTGCCGGTGGCGACGTTGGGCTTGCGCACGAGCCGCACCCGGGTGTCGAGGTAGCCGGAGCGGCCGTAGAAGTCCTCCATGGTCTCCACATCCTTGTCGAGTTTGGAGGGGCGGAAGATCATGCCGCTCTTCTGCCGGAGCAGCAGCTTGAGCATCGTCTCGGAATAAAGCTTGCAGCCGGTGATGGTGATGTCGCCGATGCGGTACTGCCGTCCCTCGTCGACATGGATGGTGATGATCATCCGGCTGGGCTTGGGATAATCGTAGACGATGCGGTCCTGCGGGATGTCGACATCCAAATACCCCTGCTCGCGGTAGTAATCGAGCAGCTTGCCGATGTCGTCCTCGAACTCGTCGTCCTTGAACTTGCCCGTGCCCATCAGCCAGGAGAACATCCACCAGCGCTTCGTCTCCATCTCCTTGCGGAGCCGCCTGACCTTGATGTGAACGTTGCCGGTGAAGCGGATATCGGCGATCCGCACCTTTTCGCCTTCGCGGACCTTGAAGACCACGGTGCCGTAGCCCGTGCCGCGATCCCGCTCGATGTCGTAGGTGATCTGGGCCTGGTTGTAGCCGGACTTTTGATAATACTCGTGGAGCTTCTCGGAGTCGGCCTTGACCGCGCGCTCGTCGAGCGCGCTGTTGGGCTTGGTGCTGATCTCCTTTTCCAGCCGGCTGGCCTTGACCCTCTTGTTACCCTGGAACCGGACCGCCTGCACGCGGTATTTGGGCGTGATTTCGAAGACCAGGTTGACGAGGTTGTTCGGCAGCTCCTCGCGCTTGACCTCGATGAACTCAAACAGGCCCGTGCGGTAGAGCGTCCGGATGTCCTTGTCGATCATGGGATCGTCGAAGTCGGCGCCTTCGCGCACCTGGATGTTGGCGCGCACGATCTGCTCGCTGACATTGGCGATGCCGATGAACTTGACCGAGATCGTTCCCACCTTCTTGGGGGGGGCGGCTTCCGCGGCGGGCGTCTCCGTCTGGGCCCGCGCCGTGGCGGCACCAATGAGCAGAGCCAGGGCAACGGAAAAGAGGCGCAAGAAGCCGGCTCCCAAGCTATTGGGCATAGTTTTCAAAACGAGTGATGTCCTTGAGGAAGGTTAGCTGGAATTGTCCTACCGGTCCGTTTCGCTGCTTGGCAACCACTAAGTCATAGGCGCCAGCTTGGAACTTTTCTTCGGCGTCTTTGGGCGGGGCGAGCATGAGCACTACGTCGGCATCTTGCTCGATGGAGCCGGATTCACGCAGGTCCGACAGGCGCGGCGCACGATTCTCCTTTTCCAATGAGCGGTTGAGTTGACTTAGAACAAGCACCGGCAGGTCGAGTTCCTTCGCCATCGCTTTTAACCCCCGGGAAACCTCGGCCACCTGCTGCTCGCGCGGTATCCGGGGATCGGCCGGGCTGAGCAGTTGCAGGTAATCGACCACGATCAGGCCGAGCTTGTAGCGCGTGTAGAGGCGGCGGGCCTTGGCGCGCAGTTCCATGATCGTCAGGTGGCTGGAGTCATCGATGAA
Organism: Bryobacteraceae bacterium; assembly: GCA_050008815.1. Classification (GTDB taxonomy): domain Bacteria; phylum Acidobacteriota; class Terriglobia; order Bryobacterales; family Bryobacteraceae; genus JBEKLJ01. Next base: position 1,513 of record JBEKLW010000418.1, on the reverse strand, counting down.
GAGCGGGGACTTGGAGAGTTCATCTGCGACATCCACCAGCCGCTGCTGTTCCGGCCCCTGCTTCGGCAGCATGCCGTCGCGCAATAATTTGATGTTCACCCGGGCGCGGGAGCAGAGCATGCGCAGGGCGAGCTGGGCGGAGCTCATTTCGAGCGAAAAGATGAGGGTGGGCACGGGGATCCCCCTCCTGGGCAGGACGGCGGCGTCGGCAATGTTGAGCGCGAGCGAGGTTTTGCCCACCGAGGGGCGCGCGGCGAGCACGATCATCTCCTGCCTCTGAAAGCCAAACGTAAGATCGTCGAGGTCCTTGAAGCCCGTGACCACACCCGTCTTCTCGCCTTTCTTCATCATGAGCTTGTTGATGACGGTCATCGCCTCATGCGTGGGCTCCTTCATGGGCTTCGCCGCGTCCGAGACGCGATCCTGCGTGACGCGGAAGACGTCCTGCTCGACCTGGTCGATGAATTCCTCGAGGCCGCCCTGGTAGCTGAAGCATTGCTCGGCGGTGGTGGTGGCGACCTTGATGAGTTCGCGCAACAGGTAGAGCTCGCGCACCTTTTCGATGAAATAGACGGCCTGCGCCGTGGTGGGAATGCGCGAACTCACCTGCATGAGGTAGGGCACGCCGCCCACCGCCTCGAGCTGCTTCGTGGTGCGCAGCTCCTCGATCAGCATCTCGATCGCGACGGGCGGGCTCCGCTGGTAGAGCTCGCAGAGCTTCTCGAAGATGACCCGGTTGGCGGGGAGGTAGAAGGCCTGCGGCACCAGCTTGGCTTCGAGACAGCGCGCGATGGTGTCGCCGCCGTCGAGCAGGCAGCACGAGAGCAGATACTCCTCCACCTCCACGCTGTGCGGCGGCGTGCGCCCGGCGAAGGTGGACGAAGTGGGGTCGCCGCCACCGGTCGGGGCGCGGGGGGAGAGGGGCGCAGGGGTGATTTCAGCCATGGGGAAAGCGCAAGGTTAGAGTCCGAAACCGGGTGGTCGGCAAACTGAACCTTTGCACAATGTGTTCACAGGGCGTGCCAGAGGGGAAACAAGCAGGCCGCGCCTCGCGGCGCGGCCTGGAAAAAAAGTCGGGTCCCGCTCACTTTTCGGCCGGGACAATCGGGTTTTCCGAAACGATGTCGAAGCTCAGTTCGACCGACACCTCGGGGTGGAGCCTGATCTTCACCGTGTGCTGGCCGAGGGTCTTCACCGGGGTGTGCAGCTGGATCTTGCGCCGGTCGATCTCGAGGCCGGCCTGCGCGAGCTTCCCATGGATGTCGCTGGCGGTGACGGCACCGAACATCTTGCCGCCCTCGCCGGTTTTCACCGCGAACGCGATGCGGGTCTGCCCCAGCTTGGTCGCGATGTCCTTGGCGCCGGAGAGCTCCTGGACTTCGCGCTCGGCGCGGCGCTTTTTCAGCGCCTCGACCTGCTTGCGGTTGGCGCGGGTCAGGGGCACCGCGACGGCCTGCGGCAGCAGGCAGTTGCGCGCGTAGCTGGCGCGGACCTTGACCTGGTCGCCCTCGGC
>JBEKLW010000417.1:0-3347 GCA_050008815.1 Bryobacteraceae bacterium | reverse complement strand
GCTGGAAGGGGCTCATGGTGCCCGGATCGACATTCAGGTACGGATCGAACTTCTGGCAGGTCACCCTAAGCCCGCGGCTCTCCAGCAAGCAGCCGATCGAGGCCGCGGCGATTCCCTTGCCCAGGGAGGAAACCACGCCGCCGGTTACGAAGATGTACTTGGCCATTGTGCGTCGTTCGTCGTTTGGTTCAATGACTCCCCGGGAGCGCGCGCGGCAAGCGCGCAGGCCCCCAACAGGCGGTTCACCTTTTCCAGGTCCTCGGGGGTATCCACGTGGACCGATTCGTACTCGGTCTCGACGACCCGGATCTGGTAGCCGTTCTCGAGCGCGCGCAACTGCTCCAAGCACTCGGCCCGCTCCAGCGGCCCGATCGGCAACCGTGAATACGATAACAGAAACTCGCGCCGGTAGACGTACAGCCCGATGTGCTTCCAGTGCTCCGCCGCCGCGCCGTCGCGGACGTATGGGATAGGCGCCCGCGAGAAGTAGATCGCGTTCCCCTCGCGGCCGGTAACGACTTTCACCACGCTCGGGTTTCCGATCTCGCTTGGGTCCACGATTCGCTTCTTCAGCGTGCCCATGGGGATGCTCTCGGGCGCGCCGAGCAGGCCCAGCACCGCGGCATCGATCGCCGCCGGGTCGATCAACGGCTCGTCGCCCTGGATGTTCACCACCAGCTCGGCGCTGTCCGCGGAGGCCACTTCAGCCACGCGGTCGGTGCCGGAGGGGTGGTCGGCGCGGGTCATGCGCACGGCGGCGCCGATGCGCCGCGCCTCGGAGGCGATCCGCTCGTCGTCGGTGGCCACCAGGACCTGGCTCAGGCAGCGGGCCTGGCTGGCGCGCTCGACGACGCGTTCCAACATGCTTTTGCCGGCGATTGAGGCGAGGGCCTTACCGGGGAAACGGGAAGAGGCAAAACGGGCCGGGATGATTCCCAGAATCCTTCTCGGCACGTTCGATCATAGCACAACTCCGCCGCCGGCTCATCCGGCCCCCTGCGACCGCAGTCCGCCGCAGCTTTTTGGGGCATGCGGTGAAACCGTGCCTGCGGCGCCGCGTAGAACTGGGAGTGCTGCTGCTATACTGAGGACTGTCGCAGCCAACCGGGGAGGGGAGAGCCAATCATGGTTGCGCGAAGGCCTCTGAAGTACGCCCGCCTCGCCTGCGCGTGTTGGCTCTCGGTGACGGCCACCTGCCTGGCCGCGGACAATAACCCCAAGCCCCGCACCTCGGACCCCCAGGTCTCCATCCAACCGCACCCCCGGCGACCCGCCCCCGCCGTGGCGGACAGCCCCCGGCCGGGGAACATCCGCGTCGAGACTTCGGTGGTCCAGATACCGGTGACCGTGACCGACCCGCTGAACCGGTTCGTCACCGGGCTGGAGAGAGAGCACTTCCGGATCTTCGAGGACAAGGTCGAGCAGGCGGTGGCGTACTTCTCCAGCGAGGACGCGCCGATCTCGATCGGCCTGGTGTTCGACACCAGCGGCAGCATGGGCACGAAGCTCCAGAAGTCCCGCCAGGCGGTGGCGCAGCTCATGCGGACCGCCAACCCCGAAGACGAGTTCTTCCTGGTGCAGTTCGACGAGCGGCCGGTGCTGACGCTTGGCTTCACGCGCGCTACCGAAGAAATCCAGAACCGCCTCACGTTCGTCCGATCCAAGGGCCGCACGGCGCTGCTGGACGGCATCTATTTGGCGATCGACTCGATGAAGAAGGCGCACAACCCGCGCAAAGCGCTGGTGGTCATCTCCGATGGCGGCGACAACTCCAGCCGGTACACCCCCGCCGAGATCCGGAACGTGGTGCGCGAGGCCGACGTTCAGATCTATGCCATCGGCATCTTCGAGCCCATTTCCGGCCGTGGCCGCAGCACAGAGGAATTGGCAGGTCCCGGCCTGCTGAGCGAGGTTGCCGAGCAGACCGGAGGGCGGCACTTCCCGGTGGAGAACCTCAACGAACTGCCGGACATTGCGGCCAAGATCGCCATCGAGCTCCACAACCAGTACCTGCTGGGGTATGCGCCCACCAACCGGCAGAGGGACGGGAAGTACCGGCGCGTGCAGGTGAAGCTGATACAACCCAAAGGATTGCCGCCGCTGCGGGCCTTCTGGCGGCTCGGCTACTATGCACCCACGCAGTAGGCTTCTTCCACTCTTACTGATCGCCGGCTTTTTCGCCCCGCCCGCCGGACCGGTGCTGGCGCAGCAGGAGGGCCCGGCGGTGTTCCGCGCCGACACGCGGCTGGTGGTGCTGCACGCTACGGTGGTGGACCGAAACGGGAAGCTGATCACGAACCTGCCGCGAAACGCGTTCCACGTTTACGAGGACGGCGTCGAGCAGCAGATGAAGATCTTCAAGCGCGAGGACGTGCCGGTGTCGATGGGCATCGTCGTCGACAACAGCGGCTCCATGGGACCGAAGCGCAAGGGAGTCGAGGCAGCGGCTATGGCGCTGGTGAGGGCGTCGAACCCGCAGGACGAGGTCTTCATCGTCAACTTCAACTACGAGGCGTACCTGGACGTCGATTTCACCAGCGACATCAGCCGGCTCGAGGAGGGCGTGGCGCGCATCGATTCGCGCGGCGGCACCGCCATGCGCGACGCCATCGACCTGTCCATGGAGCACCTCAAGGCGAAGGGCAAGCGGGACAAGAAGGTCGTCGTGGTGATCACCGATGGCGACGACAACGCCAGCGACGTCACCCTGGAGAGGCTCATCCAGAAGGCGCAGCAGCGCGAGGTGCTCATCTACACCATCGGCCTGCTGAACGAGGAGCTGAGGGGGGCCGCCAAACGGGCCAAGCGCGCCCTGAACGCGCTGGCGCTGGCCACCGGCGGCCTCGCCTACTACCCGAAGGCCGTGGACGACGTCGGCACTTTCACACTGCAAGTGGCGCACGACATCCGCAACCAGTACATCCTGGCCTACACGCCCTCGAACACCAGCCTGGACGGCACGTACCGCCAGATCAAGGTCACGGTGAGCGCGCGCGACGGCGCCAGCGTGCGCACGCGCACCGGCTACTACGCCACCTCGGAGCTGGCCAGCCGCGCCGCCCTCGCCCCGCCGCCAGCCACGCCGCCGGTTCGGACCGCCGCCGGCCTCACAGGTCGAAAGCGATCCCCTGCGCCAGCGGCAGCTCGTCCGACCAGTTGACGGTCACCGTCTGCCGCCGCATGTAGGCTTTCCAGGCGTCGCTGCCGGCCTCGCGCCCGCCGCCGGTCTCCTTCTCGCCGCCGAAGGCGCCGCCGATCTCGGCGCCGCTGGTGCCGATGTTGATGTTGGCGATGCCACAATCGCTGCCGCCGCCGCTCAAAAAGGTCTCCGCCGGGGTCAGGCTGGT
>JBEKLW010000416.1:0-3363 GCA_050008815.1 Bryobacteraceae bacterium | reverse complement strand
AGAGTCCGGACTCTCCAGCAGACCAGACAGAGAAGCAGCACCCGGCCCAGGCACTTACCTTTTCAGCACCGTGTGAAGCTCGCGCCACGACAGGAGCTGCGCTGGCTTACGGACGGATTACGCAGCCCGCGCATAAGCGGGCATCCTTCCCCCGCATGTTAGAATGAAAGCGTTAGCAGTAGGCGGTAGGGATGTGAGAACCGCATGTACAATGCCTTCTTCGGCTTCACAGAGAGCCCCTTCAATCTAACACCCGACCCCGCCTTTCTCTATCGCAGCCAGCAGCACGAAGAGGCGCTGGCGAACCTCATCTACGGGGTGGAGAGTCGCAAGGGGTTCGTGGTCCTGACCGGCGAGGTGGGCACGGGCAAGACCACCATGCTCCAGTGCCTCCAGGATCTTCTGGCGGCGCACCGGATTGACTTCGCCTTCCTGTTCAACTCGCGGCTCACCGTGGAGCAGTTCTTCGAGATGATCGCCTACGATCTGGACCTGCGCTGCGCGCGGACCTCGAAGACCGAAGTGCTGATCGCGCTGAACGAAGTGCTGGTCCAGAACGCCAACGAAGGCCGCACCACGGCGCTGATCGTGGACGAGGCACACAACCTGGAGTGGGACGTTCTCGAGGAAATCCGTTTGCTGGGCAACCTGGAGAACCGGCGCGGCAAGCTACTGCAGATCGTTCTGGCCGGCCAGCCGGAGTTCGACCGCAAGCTGGACGCGGCCAGCCTCCGCCAGTTGAAGCAGCGGGTGGCGCTGCGCTGCATGTTGAGCCCGTTTTGCGAGCCGGAGACCTTCGAGTACATCCGGACGCGGCTGGCCAAGGCCGGCATGCCGGAGCAGACGGTTTTCCCGCCGGAGCTGCTGGCCGAGATCCACCTGCGCTCGCAGGGCATTCCGCGGCTGATCAACGCGATTTGCGGCAACCTGCTTCTGACGGCCTTCGCCCTGGAGAGCCGAGTGGCGACGCTGAAGATGCTCGACGAGATTTCCGAGGACATCCGGCTGGAGTGGCCGGGCCATCGCCTGCGGGCGCCGCGCCTGGCCGAGGCGGGCGAGGGCGGCTACGCGCCGTACTTGCGCGAGTAGGCAGGTTCGGAACGGGTCCGCAAGACGGAATAGGCGGCACGGCGGCCCGGGAAGGCCGCTCCACAGCTTCCCGCTGTGCGATGATTCTTACTTGAAATGTACGATCTGAGCTACTTCCGCTCGAACCTGGAGGCGATTGCCGTGCGCCTGGCCGCGCGCGGTTTCACGCTGAACGTGGAGGAGTTCCGCGACCTGGACGCGCGCCGGCGCGCCGCTCTGACCGAAGCCGAGCGGTTGAAGGCGCTGCGTAACGCCGAGAGCGCGGAGATCGCCCGGCTCAGGAAGCAGGGCGTGGACACCACCCAGCGGCAGCAGCAGGTGCGCGAAGCGGCCGAGAAGATCACGGCCTTGGACGCGCAGGCGGCCAAGCTCGACGAGGAGTTCCGGCAGGAGCTGGCCGGCGTTCCGAACCTGCCGCACGAGTCGGCGCCGGTGGGGAAGAGCGCCGAGGACAACCTCGAGGTGCGGCGCTGGGGCGAGCCGCGCCGCTTCGACTTCGAGGCCAAGGCGCACTGGGACCTGGGGCCGGAATTGGGCATTCTGGACCTGGAGCGCGCCGCCAAGATCACGGGCGCGCGCTTCGCCGTCTACTGGGCCTTGGGCGCGAGGCTCGAGCGCGCGCTGATGAACTTCATGCTGGACACGCACACGCGCGAGCACGGTTACACCGAAGTGTTGCCGCCGTTCCTGGCGAACTCCGCCAGCCTCTTCGGCACCGGGCAGTTGCCGAAGTTCGCCGAGGACCAGTTCAAGCTGGAGAACAGCGACCTATGGCTGATCCCCACGGCCGAGGTGCCGGTGACGAACCTCTACCGCGGCGAGACGCTGGAGGCCGAGCGGCTGCCGGTGAAGCTGTGCGCCTTTACGCCGTGCTTCCGCAGCGAGGCGGGTTCCTACGGGCGCGATGTGCGCGGCATCATCCGGCAGCACCAGTTCCAGAAGGTGGAGCTGGTGAAGTTCACTCGGCCGGAGGAGAGCTACCAGGAACTGGAGTCGCTCACCGCCGACGCCGAGGACATCCTGCGGCGGCTGGGGCTGCCCTACCGCACGGTGGCGCTCTCGACGGGCGATTTGGGCTTCGCTTCGGCCAAGACCTACGACATCGAGGTGTGGCTGCCGGGGCTGGGCGAGTACAAGGAGATCTCCTCCTGCTCGAACTACGAGGCCTTTCAGGCGCGACGGGCTTCGATTCGCACCCGCGGCGCGAAGGGCAAGCCGGAGTTCGTGCACACGCTCAACGGCAGCGGCCTGGCCATCGGCCGCACCTGGGTGGCGATCGTCGAGAACTGCCAGGAGCGCGACGGCAGCGTCACTATCCCCGCGGCCCTGCGGCCGTACATGAACGCCGAGCGGATCACCAAGCGCGGCGGGCTGGTGTGAGGGCCCACCCGTGCCGCGGGCTGCTACCGCGCGCCGTAGCAGATTGCTCGTGAAGCATCCGGGCTAACCAGCCTCTGGCCGCTGGGGGCTTCCCCCGGCCCTCTAGTCACAGAGTCCGCCGAAGAATAACTCCTTTGGCTACCAACGGCTGACCTGCCAGCGGCCTCCTTTGAGCGCCGGCATCCCTGCTAACACTGAAGCCGGTAGTGTGCTCCTTGCGTCGGGGCCTGGGTTTCCTGGTCTGCCCGGGCCCTTTTTAACGGAGGCCGACATGTTCGCCAGTAAGCTTCGCCTGGCGGCGGTGATGCTATGCGCGCTCGCGCTCGGGTGGGGCGCTCCGCCGCTCTCGACGATCCAGGACACGCTGTACAAGGCCGACGGCACGCCCTTCAGCGGCTTCGTGTTGGTGGAGTGGACGAGCTTCGAGGCGGTCGACACGTCCAACATCGCCACGCACAACCTGACGGCGCCGATCTTGAACGGCGTGCTGCGCGTGCGGCTGACGCCGAACGCGGCTGGCTCGAGCTACAGCGTGCGGTACACGAGCGACGGGAAGATCCAGTTTCAGGAGACCTGGGTGGTGCCCGTCAGCACGGTGGTGCTGGGGCTCAAGGACGTGCGGGTGGCGACGGTGCCGGGCTCCGGGGGGATTACGCCGCCGCCGGAGCAGCTCGAGGTTCAGGAATCCGACGTGGTGGGGCTGCTGGCGGACCTGGCGGCGCGGCCGGTCAAGGGCGGCGGGTACATCCAGTCGCGCGCGGTGTACATCGACCCCAGCGGCGCGCTGGACGCCGTCGTGGGCAACCTGACCGACTGCGTGCGGGTGGACGGCACGGCCGGGCCGTGCGGCACAGGCGGGTCCGGCAGCGGGCCGGGCTTCGTGGACGGCGAGAC
>JBEKLW010000415.1:0-3371 GCA_050008815.1 Bryobacteraceae bacterium | reverse complement strand
CTCGCGCAACCGCTCCGGCGCGTCGGGTGCGGAGGCCACGGCGTCGGCGAGCCAGCGATCGCTTCGCCCGGTCGCGGCGCGCCACGCCTCCATGATCGCGTCCACCGTGCGCGCCGCGCGGTTGTAGGATTCCTGCGCGGCGGCGTTCTTGTCGGCCACGACGCCGCTCGTGCCGATCGCGAACGTCCAGGCCTCGCTCAGCTGCACGGTCCGCTCGTGGCGGATGGGGCAGAAGGCGTACTGGCTCAGCGCGCCGGCGCGGCAGCAGAGGATCGCCGTGTGGTCTTCGCTCCCGCCGGCGGTGCCCACGCCGGCGTCGCCGCGCAGCGAGCCGAAGGTGCGGCCATTTTCGACGGCGCCGAGGTAGCCGGCCAGCTCCTCGAGTGAATGGATGTTCTCGAGATACTCGTGGCGGCGCTCGAGCTGGTTCACGTCCGCGAGTACGGTGAAGAACCCCACCACCAGCGCGCTCGAGCTGCTCATCCCGGCCGCCGGCGGCAGATCACTCGCGAAGGAGACGTCGGCGCCCTTCAGGGGCCCGGGGAAGTTGCGGGCGATGCGCCGCGCCACGGTCATCGGGTAGTTGCCCCAGTGACCCGGCGCGCGGCGCAGCGCCGGTCCGATGGTGAAGTCCAGGCTCTCCTTGGAGGCGGCGTCCACGATGCGCACCTGGGCGTCGGGGCGCGGACGCGCGACGAGGCAGATCCCGCGCTCGGCGGCGCAGAGGAGGCTGCGCCCGCCCGCGTAGTCCGTGTGCTTGCCCAGGACCTCCAAACGGCCGGGGACGAAGAGCGCTCGCGCGTCGGATGCTGCGCCGGCGAGCGAAGCAAGCGCCTCGCTCGCGGCTTCGATCGGTGCGTCGTGCGGCATATGCCAAGATAGCATGAGCGGCGGCTTGCCGAATCCGCTCCTCGGGTTGCTCCGCTTGACGCTTGCCTGACGGCTGCTACCTAGTTTCGTGCGCAGTCGGAGGGCCAAACGGGCCGGCCGAATCGCGGAGGAGGGACCGATGCTTCAGCGACCAGTCGCAGCGATTCTGCTCGTCACGATGATCCCGCAGCTCAGCGGCTGCGCCGTCCACACAACGCGGGGAGTGCCGCTGGCCAGCCTGCGCCCGGAAGAGCGCCACTGGCTCGACGCCGGTGATTCCAGTGTCTTGCGCGAGTTGAGGATTGCTGGTGTTACAGCTCTTGGGGGTAGCCCGATGATGTTCGACACCATGCCTGCCCCCTGGGAGTCGCAAGACTCGGTGTTTGCCAATGTCGGAGGGAGGCCGGCCGCGATCCCGAGGTCGGTCATCGAGGAGGTCTGGGTGGTGCGCCGTGGCAATCGGCCTGTCTCGGTGGGCACGTCCGACCTCGCACGGGCGTTGGAGGCCGCATTCTCGCCGGGGCCCATCGCCGGACTCACTTCCCGGACCGGTGAGCGCATGATGTTTGACCGCAGAACTCCCATCTACATCACACGTGACACCCTGCACGCTGCGGTGCGCGGCCATCCCTACGCTCTCGCGCTCAACGATGTCGAGCGCATGTGGGTGGTCCGTACCGATCCTGGCTTGTCAGTCCTCGCGTCGGTCGGACTCGTAGTGGGGTGTTTGGCTCTTGCGGGCGCGGCCGTTGCTCTCACCGGCGGAATGCACATGGGTGGGGGGTTCTCGTTGCGCTGAGCGCCCGGACGCGTCGCCGCCCGGCGCCGGAGCCACAAACCGCGTGCTGCTCTGGCGCCGGCATAGCGTATCGTAATCGCCTCCATGCTCCGACCTACTCGAGCGGTATCATGCCTTTGTTCTTGCCGAGCCACTGCTCAAATGTCTGCAGCTCGGGATTGAGGGAGCGCGCCAGGTCCAGATTGCGCGCGCCGCACACGGCCTTCTCGAAATCGCGATCCACCTGGAACATGTTGCCCAGATCGTCCGCGCCCGGGAAGCCGAAGCCGCGATACGTCTCCGGCGTGATCTCGTTGTAGCGCACCGGCTTGCCGAGGGCCTTGGAGAGCGCCGCGGCCATCTGCGCGCAGGTGAGGAACTCACCGGCGATCCCGACTGTCTTGCCGATCAGCTCCTTCCCCCGCTTGAACACACCGTACGCGCACTTGCCGATGTCCTCGGCCGCGATGCCCGCGAGCCGTGCGCTCCCCATGGGGAACGTGATGGCCAGCGTGCCGTCCGGTCCCTTCTTGGGCCCCATGCCGAAGAAGATGAGGTTGTCCCAGTAGAATGACGTGACCAAAAAGGTCGTCGGCACGCCGAGCTCGGTGAAGACCCCGTCCGCCTCACCCTTGGCGTCGAAGTGCGGGACCTTGTACTTGCCCCCCAGCGTGGGCATGCGGTCATCGCTCAGGGGCACCAGCTTGCGAGTGTCCTCGAGCGTGGACCAGACCACGTGGGCGACGCTCGCCTGCTTCGCCGCCTGCGCCATGTTCCGCGCTTCGGCGATCTCCTGTTCCGGCTTCATGTGCGCCCAGAAGAAGGTGACGCAGAAGGCGCCGTGCGCTCCCTCGAATGCCCGCGCGAGACTGGCCACATCGCCCACGTCGGCCCGGACGATTTCGGCTCCCAGGGCGGCTAGCGCCTTGGCCTTGTCGGAGGATGGGGCGCGCGTGAGCGCCCGCACTGTGAACGGGCCGGTCTTGTCCGCCAGGATGGCCCGGACGAGGCCGCCGCCCTGGGCGCCCGTGGCGCCTGTGACCGCGATGATCTTCTTGTCCGCCATGATACAGAGTCCCCTTCCGCTCTACGCGGGGCTTGAGTGATGTGAGCTGCTTTCGGATGCACGAAATCTAACCCTGCGGGAGTTTGCCGTCTTCGCCGGAGTGGCATATGCTATCGGCCGCCCCCATCTCTCCATTCGCTGCGCCTCGGAGGTACCGGTGTTTCCACGATCTGCGCCGCTCGCCGCCGCCCTCACTCTTGTCTTGTCCGCGCCGCTCCTCGCCCAGGCCCCGGCCGCCCCAGCGGCCGTGGGCTCGTACGTGCCCGACCTCGCGACGCTGGTGCGGCGGCCCGCGAGTGATCTCCAGGACGTGGTGGAGCGCTTCACCGCGGACCGCTATGCGCTGCTCTGGCGCTGGGACGTGCCATACTCGGCGACGCGCCGCGCCCTTCAGCGCGAGTTCTACGCCGACTGGCTCGCCCGCACCGATGCGATCGCCTTCGACTCGCTGAGCGAGGGGGGCAGGGTGGATTGGCTGCTGCTCCGCGGCCGCCTGCGCCACGAGCAGTCACTGCTCGGTGAGGAGGACCACTTCATCGCCGAGACGGCGCCGCTGGTCCCGTTTGCCAACACGGTGTTCGACCTCGCCGAAGCGCGCCGCAACCTCGAGACGATGGACCCGGCGGCCACGGCGGATTCGCTGGCGCGCCTGGCGGC
>JBEKLW010000414.1:0-3379 GCA_050008815.1 Bryobacteraceae bacterium | reverse complement strand
AGCTCGGCGCGCTGGCGGTCGCCATCGTCACCAAGCCGTTCTCCTTCGAGGGGAGCACCAGGGCCGCGCAGGCGACAGCCGGCATCGCGGCCCTTCGCGGCGTCACCGACACGGTCATCGTCATCCCGAAGGGCGCGCAGCACGCACCGATCATCCTGACCCGAACGCCGTACAACGCCAAGGATCGCGCATCGAATAACAATTCGTCGATACTGTCGCTGCTCCCGGAAACCGATCTGGACTTCGCGCGCGCCGGCTATATCCGCGTGTTCCAGGATATTCGAGGCAAGTACGGTTCGGAGGGCACCTATGAGATGACTCGCCCGCCACGCGGACCGCTCAATGCCACGGCAACCGATGAGACCACCGACGCCTGGGAGGATCTCTTTCTGGTTTTGGAGCAAAGTTGGAGGGGAACGGGGTTAGGCGGCATCATGCACTGCTTCTCCGGCGGGCCCGAAGAGGCGGCGCAGTCGCTCGCGCTGGGCTTCTACATCAGCTTCGCCGGCGTCGTGACGTTCCCCAAAGCCGCGCGGGTGCAGGCCGCCGCGCGCATGGCGCCGCCCGATCGCCTGCTGGTCGAGACCGACGCGCCCTACCTCGCCCCCGTGCCCCACCGCGGCCGGCGCAACGAGCCCGCTTACGTGGTGGAGACCGCGCGCCAGCTCGCCGTGCTCCGCCAGACCACGCTCGAGGAGATCGCCGCCGCCACAACGGCGAACTTCAGAACCTTGTTCGGCCTGTAGCGGCCGCGGCTGCGCTCAGAAGCTGAAGCCCACCTGGCCGAGGATGTTGACCCACTGGTCGCGCGTGCGGACGGGAGGTACGCCGCCCAGCGGGTCGCCCTGCGTGTGGCCCCGGTAGACCTTGGTGACCGCCCCGACGCGGAAGTGCTGGTTGCGATCGAGGAAGAAGCTGAGGTCGCCGAGCGCGTAGTACCCCCAGCCGTCGCGCGCGGTGCAGACCGGGCAGTCCACCTGGTAGTATTCGCTCGGCTGGTGCAGCAGCTCGGCGTAGCGCATGTAGGCGGCGCCGCCCCCGCCGGAAATCAACACCCGACCGCTGGCCAGCGGCAGGATCGCCCGCCCGCCAAAGGGAATGAAGAACTGGCGGTCGCGGATCCTCAGCGGGCCGAGTTCGGTCTCCATGTAATCCCGGACCTCCGCGGCGCCGAAGACAACGTCCAGACCGATATCCGCCTGGAAATAGCGCTGAAAGCGGTAGCCGTAGCCGATGGCGATCGCCGGCCGGTCGGTAAAGTACGGCTTGAGGTCGGCCCGGGGCTGCCCAACGCCGGCGCCGAAGGTGAAGTTGTGGCGGGGGTAATAGGAACCGGCGGAGGGGTACCGCAACTGCGCCGGAAGGATGGCAGCGGCGGCCAGGAGCAACCCGGCCGCGCGCCTCAGCGTTCGGCCGCGACTACTTCGAAGGAAATGGCCGGTTCGCATTCGCTTGAACAGACGTTGCCAGACCGGGCGGCGTTTCACCCCCAGGACCTCAGGCCTCGGCCGTCCGCCGGAACTCTGCGGGACGCCTCTGCCGCAGTTGCGCCAGGCTTCCGAGGACGGCCAGCAGTGCGGCCGCGACGAAACACACCGCGCCGAGGAAGCCTCCGCGCGCGAAGGTGTAAGAGCTGAAGAAGTACCCGCGCACCAGCAGGACCAGCACGGCCAAGCTCCATACCAGAAACAGCACCGGAACGATCCGCTTGATTGCGAGCAGCGTGACGATCACCGCCAGCAGCCCGAAGCCGGACAGCAGGCAGGTCAGCCCTAAACCCTGCCAGGGCAGGAACCCGATTTGAAGTGTATGCTGCCCGCTGGTCCAGGCGACAAGCGAGATCGCCATCATCGCCAGGCCCAGAAGGATATGAAAAACGAAGCTAAAAATGCGAATCACCAGTCCAACCATCCACGGGCCTCCTGTTCCCCCGGCCGGCGCCCTGTTCGTTCGCGGAAAGGAACTGCCATTGTAACAACGGGCTGGCTGGCAGTGGCTTGCGGGGGGCGCAGGCGGCGCGCCGCGGCTTACCGACGGATTGCGGTCTCATCGCACCTCGCCACGGTCGCGGTAAGGAATCCGGGCTAGAATGGAAGCAGGGAGTCTTCGAGGCGGAATCATGCGCACGCAGCAGAGTTTGGGGCCTCGCGAGCGGGGAGTGCTGTGCTCGATCGTGGAGACCTATATCCAGACCGGGGAGCCGGTCGCCTCGAGAACGATCTCCAGGCATGGGAAGGACTCACTCAGCCCCGCCAGCATCCGTAACGTGATGGCAGACCTGGCCGAGGCGGGCTACCTCGACCAGCCGCACACCTCGGCCGGCCGCGTGCCGACCGAGAAGGCCTTCCGGACTTACATCGAGTCTCTGACCGCCCACCGGCTGCCGGCCCTGGATGTGGAGCGGCTGCGCGCGGACCTCAGCGGCGTCGAGTCTCTGGCCGAGCGCGTCGAGCGCTCCTCCCACTTCCTGACCGAGTTCACCCGCAACATCGGGATCGCGGCCGCCATCCCCGCCTCCAGCCAGACTCTCGACCAAATCGAGCTGTTGCGGCTGGCCGACCGGCGCATCCTCATGATCGTGGTAACGCGCGACCGCATGGTGCGGGATCGGGTGGTGTGGCTGACCGAGGAGATCGCACAGGATGAGCTGAACTCCATCCGCAACTATGTCAACCAGAACTTCAGCGGCTGGAAGCTGGCGGAGGCCCGCGCCGAGCTGCAGCGCCGCTTCGAGCAGGAGAGCGCCGCCTACGACGCCATCCTCAAGCGGCTGATCGTCCTCTACGCCAAGGGTCTCCTGGCGGTGGATTGGGCGCCGGAAGTCTACATGGAAGGCGCCTCGAACTTGGTCGGCCTGGATCTGCACCTGACGCGCGAGAGGATGCGGGAGCTCTTTCACGCGCTGGAGCAGAAGAAACGCGTTCTCGAACTGCTGGGCCGGTTCCTGGAGCAGCCTTCGGGCGAGCTGGGCGTCCAGGTCGGGCTGGGCGACATCCACCCGGCGATGCGGCCTCTGTCGCTGATCGGAGTCAACGTGACGCTGCCGGGTGGTCATTCGGCCAAGATCGCGGTGCTGGGCCCGATGCGAATGAACTACGAGCGCGTCATGTCGGCTGTGCTGCAAGTCGGCGACGCGTTCCAGGAGCTGGTGAGCTGAGGCGGCCGCCCGTGGTTCGGAAAGACCCTCCGGCAACCGGGCCGAACCCCGGAGAATCCCACGCGCAGGTTGCTGGATGCGCCGTCCGCGGCGGAGCCGGTGGGACTGCCGCGCAGGGCCAGGCACATTGATATGCACGAGAAGCACAGACCGACGGAATCCTCCGCCCCGCGCCCCGATACTCCGGCGCCCGAGGCGGCGGCGCCCGATGGCGCCGGCGCC
>JBEKLW010000413.1:0-3383 GCA_050008815.1 Bryobacteraceae bacterium | reverse complement strand
CCTGGAGCTTGCCCATGAAGGCCGCGATCTTGTCGGCCGCCTTGCCGCTGCCGCCGGAGATGATGGCGCCGGCGTGGCCCATGCGCCGGCCGGGCGGAGCCGTCTGTCCCGCCACGAATCCCACCACCGGCTTGCGGACGTGCTCCCGGATGTAGGCCGCCGCCAGCTCCTCGGCGTTGCCGCCAATCTCGCCGATCAGGACCAGGGCGTGCGTCTCCGGGTCCGCATTGAACATCCGGATCGCGTCCACGAACGTGGTGCCGACGATCGGGTCTCCTCCGATGCCGATGCAGGTGGACTGGCCGATGCCCCGGCGCGTGAGCTGGTCCACCGCCTCGTAGGTCAGCGTGCCCGAGCGCGAGACCACGCCCACGTGGCCCTGCGCGTGGATGTGTCCCGGCATGATGCCGATCTTGCACTTTCCCGGAGAGATAATGCCTGGGCAGTTGGGGCCGATCAGCCGCGTCCGGCGGCCCGTGAGGAATCGCCAGGCCTTGGCCATGTCGAGCGTGGGGATGCCTTCGGTGATCGCGACCACCAGCGGCAGGCCGGCGTCGGCGGCCTCCATGATGGCGTCGGCGGCGAAGGCGGGGGGCACGAAAACCACCGAGGCATTGGCTCCGGTCGCCGCCACCGCCTCATCCATCGTCTCGAACACGGGCAGGCCGAGATGCGTCGTTCCGCCCCGGCCCGGAACGACGCCGCCGACGACCTGGGTTCCGTAAGCGATGCACTGCTCGGCGTGGAAGGTCCCCTCCTTGCCCGTGAAGCCCTGCACCAGCAGCCGCGTGCTCTTGTCCGCCAGGATGCTCATCGGGCCAGCCTCACCACTTTCTCCGCCGCGTCCTCCATGCCCTCGGCGACGGTGAAGTTCAGCCCGGATTCGGTCAGAATTTGACGGCCGAGCTCGGCGTTGGTCCCTTCCATGCGCACCACCACGGGCGCCTGCACCTTCAGCTCGTGCGCCGCTGCCACCACGCCCATGGCCAGCGTGTCGCAGCGCAGGATGCCGCCGAAGATGTTGATCAGCACCGCGCGCACCCGCTGGTCGGCCAGTAGGATCCTGAACGCGTGCCGGATCTGGTCGGCGCTGGCGCCGCCGCCCACGTCGAGAAAATTCGCCGGGCTGCCGCCGGCGTGCTGGATGATGTCCATGGTCGCCATGGCCAGGCCCGCGCCGTTCACCATGCAGCCAACGTTGCCGTCGAGTTTGATGTAGCTCAGCCCGTGCAGAGAAGCCTCGACCTCCAGCGGGTCCTCCTCGCTTATGTCGCGCAGCTCCAACAGGTCCTTGTGCCGGTAAAGCGCGTTGTCGTCGAGGTTGATCTTGGCGTCTAGAGCGCAGACCTTGCCGCCCGTGGTCAGCGCGAAGGGATTGACTTCAACCAGCGAGGCGTCCACCGCCTCGTAGGCCCGCGCCAGCGCCGTCATGGCGGAAGCTGCGCCACTGGCGGCTCCCGCGCGCAGCCCCAGGCCAAAGGCCAGCTTGCGGGCTTGGAACGCGGCCAGCCCGGCGCCGGGCTCCAGCGCCTCCTTCAGGATGAGCTCGGGGTTGTGGGCAGCCACCTCCTCGATCTCGATGCCGCCCGCCTGGGAGACCATCAGCACCGGCCGGGCCTGCTCCCGGTCCAGCACAATGCCGAGGTACATCTCGCGCTCGATCGGCAGCGTCTCTTCCACCAGCACGCGCCGCACCAGGCGGCCCTCGGGACCGGTCTGGGGCGTCACCAGCCGCATGCCCAGCATCCGCCGGGCGATCTGTCCGGCTTCGATGCCGTCCTGGGCCAGCTTGACGCCGCCGCCCTTTCCGCGGCCGCCCGCGTGGATCTGCGCCTTGACGATCACCGCACCGCCCAGGCGCTTCGCGATGGCCTCAGCCTCCTCGGCCGTGCGGGCCACGTCGCCGTGCGGCACGGGGACACCGTGCTGGGCGAGGATGGCCTTGGCCTGATACTCGTGGATCTTCATGGGAACTCTACCGGCGCGGCGCGCGGCCGCCGTTTCCGCGATGTCATGAGCGCTTCCAGGAGTGTGCTAGGATGTCTGGAAAGCTGAACTGCCAGCCACCCGCCGTCAGCCCGGTGGTTGCTGCTCGCGGGCAGTCCTTTCGCCGGTCAGCAACCCGCTCGCGGCGCCCTGGTCGCCGGCCGGCGGCTGACCGCAGTCACAAATATAGCATGTCGTTACTGCCTTACCTCCATCGCGCCGCGGCCGGCGAGCATCTGGACGCCTCGCAGGCTGAGCAGGCCATGGCCGTCATTCTGGGCGGCGGCGCCTCCACCGCGCAGATCGCCGCCTTCCTGGTGGCGTTGCGCATGAAGGGTGAGACGGCGGGCGAGCTGCTTGGCTTCGCGCGGGCCATGCGCGCCGTGGCCAGCCGCGTTGTGCTCGATGAGGGCGGCGGGCCGCTGCTCGATACCTGCGGCACGGGCGGCGACGGCCTCGGCACTTTCAACATCTCGACCGTGGCGGCGTTCATCGTCGCCGGCGCCGGCGTGCGCGTGGCCAAGCACGGCAACCGGTCCATCTCCAGCGGTTGCGGCAGCGCGGACGTGTTGGAGCGCCTGGGCGTGCGGATCGCGCTGGATGCGGATCAGGTGGCCCGCGCCATCCGGGAAGTCGGCATCGGCTTTATGTTCGCGCCGGCCTTCCACCCCGCCATGCGCCACGCGCAGCCGGCGCGCCTGGAGCTGAAGATGCGCACGGTGTTCAACCTGCTCGGCCCGCTCACCAACCCCGCCGGCGCCTCCGTGCAAATCGTCGGAGCGCCTTCGCCGCGCGCCGCGGAGCTTATGGCTGAAGCGCTGGCCGCGCTCGGCCTGGAGCGCGGCTTCGTTGTTCACGGCTCCGATGGCTTGGATGAGATCACCACCACCGGTCCCACGCTGGTCTTCGAGATCCGTAGTGGCGAGGTGGCGCGGCGCACGGTCTCGCCCGAGGATTTCGGCGTCCCCCGGGCGGCGCTCGAGGATCTGAAGGGTGGCGATGCGGCCACCAATTCCGAGATCGCCCGGGCGGTGCTGGCCGGAGCGGCCGGGCCGAAGCGCAATGTAGCCCTGGTGAACGCTGCGGCCGCCCTGGTGGCGGCGGGGCGCGCGCCCGATTTCACTTCTGGAATGCGGCTGGCGGCCGAGGCGGTCGACTCCGGTGCTGCCCTGGCGAAGCTCGAACAACTGGCAGCGTTCGCGTAGCCTATGGCGTGCCCGAAAACCGCTTGAGGAACTGCGGTAGATTCTGCGACAGCGCGGCCCGGGCCATCACCATGTCGCAGCCTATCTCGTGCGCCTTCTGCTTCAGCTCGCCCTGGGCGTGCGAGAGGTAGCCAAGCAGGCTGATCGACTTCAGCTCCGGATCCGCCTTCAGCTTCGGAATAAGCTTCAGTG
>JBEKLW010000412.1:0-3397 GCA_050008815.1 Bryobacteraceae bacterium | reverse complement strand
TTATCCCGGCAGCGGTTGAGCCCGTGGCGGCGCTTCACCACGCTGATGCGTCCTTCACAGCCGGTCCTCCATTTTTGCCCGTTGCGGAACCAGCGCTTCTTTTGTTCCCGCTTCCGTTCGGCGCTCTTCGTATTGCGATTGGGAACACAGACGCGCTTGACGCCCTTTTCGTGCGCCGTCTTTTCATTGCTGGACGAGTAGAAGGCTGCGTCCCCCGCGACTAGGCGCGGGACGCGTCCCAGTTGCTCCTCGTGCGACTCGATAGCCGGTATCAACAGCGCCGAGTCGTAGGGCCGCTTCTCATACACGGCATAAGAAGTGATGATCTGATTCTCCGCTTCCTGGATCTTCACCATCTTGCCGAACTCGGTGGGCTTGCTCGCCTTGCCCTTACGGATAACTTCCGTGCCGAGCTCGAAGATGCTGACCAGCTTGCCTTCCACGTGCGTGTCGCCTCCGAAGATCCGCGCGCGTGCCTGCTGCATCACCTGCTTGACCCGCGGCGCCATCGTGTCCAACTCTTTGCGTAAGCCATGGAGGGCGGCTTGTTGGAAGACATCGCAAGATGCTTTCACTCCCGCCTCGATCTCCCGCGAGAAGCGCTTGGCCTGTCCCACAACTCGCGAAACCGCCGCCAGCAATTTTCGGTAACCCTGTTGTAGCTTTTCCTTGCCGGTGCCGCCCTTGCTGCGAGCGGCCCGCCCAATCTCCAGAACCCGGTACTTCACGCTCCGGCTACGGTCCCGCAGTTTGGCCCCGGCATCCCCAGCGATGGCGGCGATCCGCTTCATCGCTCGCGTCAGAACGCGCACTCCGTCGCCCAGCAGACTGCTGTCGGTTGGATAGTGGATGTTGGTTTCGACGACGGTCGTATCGACGCGCATCTTGCGCCCCTCCACGACCGTCTTCTCTTGCGCAATCGCTACCACCCTTTTGTGGAGGTTCTCGATAACCTCCGGTCCCAAGGCCAGCGCCCACTTGTTCATGACGGTGTCGTCGGGGACCTTGCCGCCGCCCACCCGCGTGAAGGAGCGGTAGACCAGGTTGGCGCGTACCTCGCGCTCCACCACTTCGTAGCTCCAGTTGCGAATGTGCTTGAGCAGGAGCAATCGCAGAACGACTTCAGCCGGCGTGCCCAGCCGGCCGCGGGTCCGGCTTTTTGGGCGCCGTTTGATCAGGGCTTCATACACGGTGGAGAGCAGTTGATCATCGTCCAGCACCTGGTCGGCGGGCCGCATCCAGTCCTCCCACAGGTCGGTGACCTCCTCGGCAATGAGGCCTTCGGCGAAGCCGAGTTGGGCGCGGCGAGCCTCAATCACGGGGCGCCTTCCTGGTTTTCCGGACGGAGGGATCGGGGCGCAGGAGGACATGATTCAACTCGCAGACGGTCTCGATCGCTTCTTTCAGCTCCTGGTAGTTGCTCAGCCACTGGCGCACTTGAGGAACCAATTCGCTATGGATGCTGAACTGCCGGGTGCGGCCGCCGGGATAGCTGATGGTGAGAACAGTCTGAGGATGTCCTTCCCCGCGGGCGCACTTGGGGCAGCCGCTGGTGTGGCGGGTGGTGCGCTCGATAAGGGAGCCCCGCAGGATCTCGCTCGGAGAGGGCAGGCGCTTGAGGAGCCGCTCACGAGCCTGGATGGCCTGCTTGTGTGTCATCTATATAGATGATACACAATCGCGACAGGAAGTCAATACATTTCTCTCGATGAATGTTCGGAGCGGGGCGGCGGTCGCCGCCCCGTCGATTGGACATTGTACGATCCTACAGTTCCGGTCGCCCTCCGCCGCTCAAAACAAGGGACTCAGCCCAGCATTTTTGCGCCAGGAAGTAGCTAAGCTAGCGGGAGTTTACAGGATATGGGCAGACTGTTCCAGCCCGCCTCTCCGTCGCTCCCCTAGATTCCGCCTATCCTTCTGAGCAATAAGGTGGTTATCGGGCCTCTCCAGCCCGGACGCGCGGTTGGTTTGCGCCACGGCTTGTATGACCTAAGTTTGGGCGCTCTAGCACCGATGCCGAGGGCGGCCGCGTGCTCCGCCCTCGGCAGCGTCAGCGGCCCGTCCGGCCTCGGGCCCGGTAACGCCGTCCGCGTCCACGCCCCAGGACGCGGGGATCGCGGCCAGGTGCGCGGTGACCCGCTCTTGCAGGTCCCGCAGCTCGGCGTCCAGCAGGTCGATGGCGCGCAGCAAGGACGCGGCGGCATGCGCGTGCTGCGGGCCGAACCGCATGCCGGACAGCGCCTCAGCGAGGGCGGGGAGCTTGTCATTGCGCATCTTCCCCTGGCCCAAGGCGGCGAGGACTCGCGGGTCGCGTTCCCCGGCGATCATCTTCTCGATGATCGCGCGGGCGGTCTGGTGCCCGGCCAGCTTCGACACGACCGCCGTGAGCTTGCACAAGGCGTCCTCCAGCAGCTTCTCCAGCCGCTGCCAGTACCTCGTGCGGTCCGCGGTCAGGTCCCAGATGTGCCGGGTGTAGACCCGCAGCGCCCGGATCTCCGGCGGCGGCACGAACGAGGACCGCAGCATCCCCATCTCGGTCAGCCGCGCGATCCACCGCGCGTCCTCCTTGTCGGTCTTCGGCCGGCCAGGCAGGTTCCGGGCCTGGGAGGAGCTCACCAGCTGCACCGCCAGCCCGGCCTCCTCCAGCACCGCGAACCAGATGCGCCAGTAGTCCGATGTGGCCTCCATCGACACCATCTGCACCCCGGCTGCCTTCAGCTCTGCCGCGAGCTCGGTGATCGCCGGGACCGTCGCCGGCACCGTCTGCAGGTGCGACGTCCGGTGCTTCCTGCCCGCCGCCGGCGGCATGCGGACGCACACCACGGCGGACTCCTTCGCCACGTCGATCCCCGCGGCGATCTCATAGCGCAGCTGGTAGTCCTCGTCCTCTACCACCTGCGCGCTCATCCGCTTCTGCTTCTGCTTCTGCTTCCGCGCGGCCACCACGTCCCCTTATCCTTGACCTCGGGTAATGACAGGCGGGCTGCCCGGGGACCAGGTCAGCAGGCTCACGCAAGCCGAAGTCTGACCAGCGCGCTCACGGCAGCAGAAAGCGACCCTCAAAGGTCAGGTCCCGGCGCCAAGCTGTAAAACGGGCTCAGATCCCACAAACCTGCCGGCGTCACGGGCAGCCCGCCGCCATAAAACCTCATCCGCAGGCCCGCACGGACCGCAAACGCCGTACCGCAGGCGGGGTAACCCCCGCCAGCAGCCCACCCGCGCGTGCCGAAGATTTCACGCGAACGCGACCAGCCCCGATGAGCACAGCTGTAAAGTCGTCGGCTTAGCCGACGCTGGTTCGAACCCAGCACCTGCCACCACCTGTAAAGACCGCTTACACCCGGATCTGGGCCCCCCGCGTCTAGCCTCGCGGGACACGCCGGCGGACGCGGCGCCC
>JBEKLW010000411.1:0-3402 GCA_050008815.1 Bryobacteraceae bacterium | reverse complement strand
GACAAGGTGATCCGCCGCGAGCTGCTGCTGGACGAAGGCGACCTGTTCAACAGCCAGATGTGGGAGCTGAGCGTCCTGCGGCTGAACCAGCTCGGCTACTTCGAGCAGTTGAAGAAGGAAGAAGCGGCGCAGATCACGCGCGACTCCCGAAACAGCACGGTCGATATCCTGCTGAAGGTCAAGGAGCGCGGCAAGAACTCGATTGGCCTGACGGGCGGCGTCTCGGGCATCGCGGGCACCTTCGTCGGGTTCAACTACTCGACCAACAACTTCCTCGGCCTGGGCGAAACACTCAGCCTGACATCGCAGCTCGGGGACCGCATCCAGGACGTGACCTTCGGCTTCACCGAGCCGTACTTCCTGAACCGTCCGCTCCAGCTCGGCTTCACGGTCTTCACGCAGCGGTTCAGCTACGACCAGGGCCGCGAGGTCTCGCTTGCCACGGGCCGCAATCTGATCCCGTACTTCGAGGCGATGGGCACCCAGAACCTGCTCAACTACGTCTCGAACGGGCATGGCCTCAGCGTTTTCACCAGCTACCCGCTGCGGCGGAGCTTCGCGCGGATCAGCCTGAGCTACGCTTACAGCACCACGAAATACACGCCCCTCAGCACGGCCGCGACAACCTATTTCGACTACCTCAATTTCCAGGGCCTCGGCGGAGCCAATACGCTGACGGGCGTGAGGGCGAGCACCGTCACACCGGCGTATTTATTCAACACGGTAAATCATCCCATCACGCCGACCCGCGGAAAGAGCCTTTCGATCTCGTTCCCGTTCACGGGCAGCGTGCTGGGCGGCAACGTGAACATGATCCAGCCGGCGATCCAGTTCACGTATTTCCACCCGGCGTTCATGAAGACCCACGTGATCGGGTTCCGGCTGCTGGGCTCGTTCGTGACCGGCTACGGCGGGAGGGTGGCGCCGCCCTTCAACCGCTTCTACATCGGCGGCGAGCAGGACGTGCGTGGATTTGAGATCTGGGGCGTCAGCCCGATCGTGTTTGTGCCCAGCGACGCCAGCGTGGCGGTGCTGAACGATGACGGCTCGCCGCGCCTCCAGAAGGTCCTCCAGTCGGATGGCACAACGACGTTCACGGCGGTGACCATGCGCGTCCCGATCTACCAGATGGTCTGGGCGGGCGGCGACATGCAGTCGATCGGCAACTTCGAATACCGCATCCCGATCGCCGGGCCGGTGACGCTGGCGGCCTTCTTCGACGCCGGTCTGGACAAGATCCTGCGGCCGGCCCAGCTCACGCTGGCCCCGGAACGCGTCAGCGAGCTGAATGCCGCGTTCCCGCAGGCCGGTTTCAAAGGGCGGGCGGTCATCTCGCCGGGGACGCAGAGGATCCGGACTTCGACCGGCCTGGAGCTTCAGGTGCTCATGCCGGTGGTCAACGCGCCGTTCCGGGTCTACTGGGCTTACAATCCGACGATTGTGGACAGGATCATCAGCCGCCCGATCGTCTTCGACCGGGCGATGTTCCCCAACCAGGCAACGTTCGTGTCCGCGCTGTCCCAGTTCGGGATGCCGCAGCCCTGGAGGGAGTTGCGGCGGACTTTCCGGTTCACGATCGGACGGACCTTCTGAGCGCCGACCCGCGTCAGGGCGCACAGGGCGCAGGGGCGTTGCGGCGTGGTCGGAGGAGAACGGTCAGGTGCTGTTTCGTGGAAAGAGCGCTGGCCGGCGGCGGTTGTGCTAGTATATAGAGCTTAAAGGAGTTAACTCAGTGAACAAGAGCTTGTTTGGAGCGCCTCTGCTGGCGCTGGGTCTTGGAGCGCTGGCCTTCGGCCAGACCGCTGCGCCGCCCAACAGGGTTGGCATCATCCACATTCAGAACGCGATCGGGCAGACCAGGGACGGACAGAAAGCCGCCGCCGAGATGCAGGCCAAGTACGGGCCCAGGCAAAGGGAGATCGAGGGCCGGCAGGTCGAATTGCAGCAACTGGAAGCGCAATACCGCAGCACCGCCAACACCATGAGCGACGAAGCGCGCCAGAAGATGATGCGCGACATCGATCAGCGCAGGAAACAGCTTCAGCGGAGCGTTGACGATGCGCAGGCCGAGCTGCAGCAGGACCAGGACCGCGTGTTGCAGGAGCTGGGACAGAAGATGATGGCGGTGATCGACCGCTATGCCACAGAGCGCGGTTACGTGCTGATCCTGGACGTGGCCACCACGCCGACGCCGGTGATCTACGCCTCGAACACCATCGACATCACGCGCGACATCGTCGATCTGTACGACAAGATGCAGGCCGCTGCCCCGGCCGCGCCCGCGGCCGCTACCAGCGGCGCTCCGGCCACGGCTCCGAGCCGGCCCCCAGTAGCCGCTCCGAAACCGGCTCCGCCGAAGAAGTAGCCTGACGAACTGCGCGGCCGAGACGCCTGGATCGCCTCGGCGCGCCCGGCGTCTCCGCGCTCGAGCTCCTGGATCAGGGTTTCGTTCGTCTGCCCGCGCCGTACCGCTGCCAGGTGAGGAAGCCGATGAGAGTCTTGCCGTCCAGGATTCTCCCGGTCTGGATCATGCGGTCGAGCTGGCGGGGCGTGAACCAGCGGCACTCGATGCGCTCGTCCTCCATGGGCGTCGCCGTGCCGGGAGCGAGCTGGGTGGCCAGGTAGACGGTCATCTTCTCGGAGACGTAGCCGGGGCTGGGGTAGAAGCAGGCGAGCTTCTTCCAGCGCCGCGCGCGGTAGCCGGTCTCCTCGGCCAGCTCGCGCCGGGCGGCGGCCAGCACCGACTCGCCCGCGTCGACCCGCCCGGCCGGCAGTTCCCACAGCGATGCCCTGGCCGGGAGACGGTACTGCCGCACCAGCAGGACGCGCCCCCGTTCGTCCAGCGCCAGCATGACGGCCGAGCCGGCGTGCCGCACCACGAGGCGGCGGACGTGAACGCCGCCCGGCTCAACCGCCTCCTCCTCGGTGACGGCGAAGATCGGGCACTCAAAGTACAGTTTCGAGGACCGGAGCTTGATCATTTTCTACTGGGCCTCTTCCACCGACACGGGGCCCAGCGCTTCGAGCTGGCCGAGGATCTGACCGGCGTCGCCGACCACGACAATGGCGGCGCGCTCGGGGTGGATCGATCGCCCGGCGGCCGCGCGAACCGCCTGCGGCGATACCGACCGCACCCGGGCGCAGTAGCTTTCTAGATACTCGAGCGGCAGGCCCAGCAGCCTGGTCGCGATGAGCTGGCCGGCGAGGCCGTCCTGCGTCTCCAGGCGGATGACGAATACGCCGCTTAGGTAGTTGCCGGCCGTGGCCAGCTCCGCCGGGGCGACGTCCGTTTCAGCGATCCGCTGCATCTCCCCGAGCAGCGCCTCGATGGCGGGCCGCAGCACCTCGTTCCGCACCTCGGTGACCACGGCGAACGAGCCCGAGTCCTTGAGCGGCTGGATG